>CAIMDZ010000226.1 GCA_903839875.1 uncultured Bacteroidota bacterium | reverse complement strand
GTGATCGGGTAGTTATTAAAGGCAGATATGCAGGTTTGTTTTACGGGGTTCAAACCCTTATCCAGCTCATAGAAACAAAGGGTAGCGGTGTGGCAACTATACCCTGCGCATCCATTAAGGATTACCCCCGCTTTCCCTATCGGGGTATGCACCTCGATGTATCACGGCACTTCTTCGATGTGGAGTTTGTAAAACGCTATATAGACCTGATGGCCGGCTACAAACTCAATCATTTTCACTGGCACCTGACCGACGATCAGGGTTGGCGGATAGAGATAAAGAAATATCCCAAATTGACTACCATAGGCAGTAAGCGCGCCGAAACCAAGATAGGCCGTGCAAGCGGCGGAGAAACAGACGGGCTTTATGACAATACTCCAGTAGAAGGATTTTACACACAAGAGCAAATCAAAGAAGTAATATCCTATGCTGAGGCCCGTTTTATAACCATTGTACCTGAGATAGAAATGCCCGGACATTCCACCGCTGCCGTAGCGTCTTATCCTATCCTGAGTTGCGATCCTTCAAAGTCTTACCAGGTGGGCGAGACATGGGGAGAATTTAAGGATGTGTATTGTCCCACTGAAGAAACATTCTCTATGCTTAATGATATTCTAACCGAAGTTATGGACCTTTTCCCCGGTAGGTATATTCATATAGGCGGCGACGAATGTGCCAAGGATGCCTGGAAGAACTCTGCATTCTGCAAGCAACTGATTGCCGATAAAGGCCTGAGGGATGAAGAAGGGCTGCAGAGCTACTTCATCACCCGTATGGAGCAATTCATCAATGCCCACCGGCACAGTATCATTGGCTGGGACGAGATACTGCAGGGTGGTCTGGCACCCAATGCCACCGTAATGAGCTGGCAAGGCGAAAGCGGCGGCATAAAGGCTGCACAGCAAGGTCATGATGTGATCATGACACCCGGCAGCGGAGGGCTCTATTTTGACCATACCCAGTCGAAGTCGCCGCAGGAGCCGCTCACCATTGGCGGCAACGCGCCGCTATGGAAGACCTATGGCTACAACCCGGTGCCGGGAATACTGAACGCCGATGAGCAAAGGCATATACTTGGCGTACAGGCCAACCTCTGGACCGAATATATTGCTACCCCTGCCAAGGCGGAGTACATGCTATTGCCGCGCATGCTGGCCCTCTCTGAAATAGCCTGGACACCGCTTGCCAACAAAGACTACAGGAACTTTTCGCAGGAACGGATACCCCACCACCTGGGGCGGCTGGATGCTGCAGGCTTTAACTACCGTGTACCTGCAGCCATTGGCGCGGGCGATACACTAATGACCGGAAGCAAATTTAAAATAGACCTTTCGCCCTCAGTGGAAGGTGGTAAAATATATTACACCCTGGATGGCTATGCTCCCCGCGAGACTGATCTGCAATATCTGTCTCCTTTCCAGGTAACAGTACCTGATAAAAGAACGATAGAGTTGAAGACTATTGTTATCAGTCCTTCAGGCAGGCGGAGCAATGTCACTACCATGAAACTACAGAATAAATAACCGGTTTACCGGTGATTGTGAATAACATTATACGGAAAATTATTCAAATTCCATACCGTTGTTTAACCCTAAAAAATACCGTTTTTTACACGTATAAAATCCCGGAACAAACCAATACTTTTACCGGCGATGTTAGTTAAGGATCAGGGCATTGGGTAATATTTCGTCGTTGATTTCCTTCATGGCTGATAGTTGCTTCGACTTTTATTTACCCATGCCCTTCTTTTTAGTCGTAAGTCAAAAGTCTAAAGTTCCGTTTATGCTTAGCAAGGCAATGTCATTAACTTAAGAAGTTTTAAAAAAAAAGAAAAAAGCCCTGAAAGGCAAAATATAATAGCCGGGGATGAAGCCCCCGGTACTGACGCACCAAAGGTGTCATTTTTCATTCACATACATGGTGCAGTAATATATTTGCCCCTTTTTTTTAGAAATTGTATATTTTTAGGCATAAAACACGGCATGCCCGACCTACCAGTACCTGAATCCGATAAACATCTTAGATACCTGGACTCTGCAAGGGGTATAGCTGCCCTTATGGTCTTTGCCATGCATTTCCTCGACCGTTTATTTAATGGCAAGCCTTTTTTACATTATCTGTATTTCGTATTCAACGGTAAGGATGCAGTTTCCTTTTTTTTCGTGCTCAGCGGGTTTGTGCTCTCTTATAAATATATAGTACTCAAAAAACCACTCGATGTTAAACGCTTTTACGTTACCCGCATTTTCAGGCTGTTTCCCCCGTTTTTTATCATTCTGCTGCTCAATGTTTTGTTTAACTACCGGAATGATATGACCGCTCATACCATGGCCGATATTTTTATTTACAATAAAATAGAATTCTGGGAAGAAGCTGTTCTCTTCAAGTTCCATAATATTTTTTACTATCCCGGCTGGACACTGTCAATGGAACTGATTGTTTCCTTCCTGATGCCCTTCTTTATTGCGCTGGCTATAAAAGATAAGCGGTTTGTTATTTATATGCTTGCGGCATTCCTGATACAGGGTGGTAATTTTAATTTTCACTTTTTACTAGGTATTATACTTAGCTGCAACTACTATAAAATTATTGATCCGTCTTTCCGCATCACCTGGTGGTATCGTTACAGGTACCTCATACTGGTTTGTGCCATTTCCCTGTTCTCGATAAGGATAATAGATATGGTGTCACCATTTGGCCCCACATTCAAATATCTTATGGCCTACTTAGGCATGGATTTTTTCTTTTTCACGGGCTTTGCCGCTTTCCTGTTCATTGGCGGCATCATGATCAGCCGGAACGCGCAAAGGTTATTGCAAACCCGGCTTTTGGTTTTCTTAGGTAAAATATCCTACAGTATTTACCTCGTCCATACGCTTATGATGAGTATATTATTCAACTACTTACCCGTGCTCCTTCCGGGAAGGCCACAAAGGGTAATGATACCAACCATGATGGTTTGTTACCTGGCGCTTACCATCCTGTCAGCCACTATTATGCACTACTATGTCGAGCTGCCATTTATGAGAATGGGCCGAAGAATTGCCGCAAGGCTGAAGCCTTCGATAGTAGTCGAAAGCCGTGAGTCGTAAGTCTAAAGTTCGTAAGTGGTGTTATATATTAATATTTGATTTTATTGTTAAATTAATTTTTGGTTGGTAATGTTGGTATCCCAGATGGGCAATGTCATTGACTTAAGCAAGCCCGGAGGGCTTTCCCGTGAATAGCCGCGGGTGAAACCGGCGGTAATACAATAACGTGATTGAACCCTGAAAGGGTTGTGTGTCACGAATGAAAAGTGGAGTAGTTCTTTTCAATGCTGTATAAAAGATGAAGGTAGGTCCTTCACATACGCCACCCAGTTGGAGTATGTAAACCATCTAAAGGTGCTGTGTTCAAAAGGCATGGTACTGAACGTTTAGACAAAAGGCTGTTGTAAAATAGTCAGGTGAGTGTAAAGAAGCTGAACGCAAGTGAATCGTTGATGACATGTCGAAAGGCGTCCTTGTTGACAAAACTATCGGTCGCCAACAGCTGATAGGAAAGACTGTAACGGAATAACTGGCATACTGGTTACAGGTCAACCGGCATAAAAGTGGCTCCCGATAGCTATCGGGATTACACAGGCTTTTATACGAAACGTGAGAAGCTGCCATTGCGATGCGCTGCAGTTGTATTGCAGCAAGGTAACCCACAGGGAGCCGAGGCGTAATGGAGTGGCGGACTGAATCGTAGTAGTGATTGATGTTTTGTGAAAGCAAGACGTAGCGAAGGGTTCCTCGACTCCGACTCTGCTTTCAGTCTTCCAGACTTAAATCCTAAATTAGATGAAGGTCTCTGACCGTAAGCCTATGTTCCCAAGCCCAATCAAGGCCTGCGCAACACAACTCCCCTCTTTTTTTCAAAGAGGGGACAGCCTGAAATCGGCGACGGCCGATTTCAGGCAGGGGTGATCAGCACTCGCGCTTTAAACCCCACTG
>CAIMDZ010000225.1 GCA_903839875.1 uncultured Bacteroidota bacterium | reverse complement strand
CGGAGACCAGTACAGAGCACATTGTTTACCCCAGGATAGTATCGCCCCCCTGCTTTGCCAAAAAACAAACTGAACTATTGTAAATCAATGTGTTACGCACACCTTTTAAGCCCTTTCTGGATTTTGTCGGACGACAGTGATATAAAACCAAAAAAAGGATCGAAATTGTATGTTCGACTATTCAGAATGAAAATTAATCATAGTATCCGAGAAATTCCGCCTTTGCTAATATATCATTTGCAATCTTCACCAATGCCGCCTCGTCTGCTGCCTTAATCATATTCTCAATAGCCGAACCACTTGTTTGTTTTTTCCATATTTCCTTCATGCGAGAAAATGAATTCCGAACCGCACCAACAATAGGCGCAAAATCATCTTTTTTATCAACAAATTGCATTATATGATCGTGCGTATAAACTCTTACAATTACCGGCAAATAAAATCCTTTGAATTTTATCCCACAATTCCAGTGTATGGCAACCAATAGCACCTTATCTTCTAATAGATCCTCTCCAGCTTCCGGCACTATCTGGCAGCCTTGTATAAAATCTTCAAATTCAGCGTTTCTATTTTCTTCAATAGCATTTAGCGGTATGCCGTATGGTGTAATAATTTTACCCTCTTGAATATTCATGATACTTTGTTTTAGTGATGTTCAACAAAGATAGTACATCCCTCGATTTATCGGGGGATTGCTATTTAACGACAGCCCAGCTTGCTACCGCGTTCCTTGATTTAACTTCTGAATCTTACTTATCGTCCTGTACTTTTTCTATCTTTTTATTCTACTTGCTCGGAGTGTTTCGGGGCGCTATAAGTGAGCATTATGTTAAGTAGCGCAAAAGCCGAAATAGCAATAAAAGATCAGAACAATAATATTCACTCCCACCATCCCACCTACTGAATCTATTTTTAATCTCAGCCCGGTTCTACCCTTTCAGTATGCACATTTAAGTCGTCCGGACTTCCATATTTTAATGACATTAACCTGTCAATCTGAATTTATTTACTCCCCTCTTTGAAATATCAGAAATTGTAGCAATCTTTATCAAAATTCATTTATGGAAGAATACAGATTAGGCTCTTACCGAAAGGTATTTAACCTGATAGTTAAGAAATTACCTGATCAGTCAAAGTTTGACGTGAACACCTATATCAACCCGATTCCAAAAAGAATAATCAGTAAACTGATCAGAAGATTAAAGTGGTGAAAAGGAGGACTTGTATGGAGCTACAGACTTGCCGGAAAAGCCGGAGCCAATGACGCAATCAGAAAGTTTTTGCTGCATAACGATTTTGCAACCGAGTGTAAAACGGATACACCTCAGCAAACCAAAAATACAGATGAACCCCAGTTTATCATTTTGACAGAAAAAGGAAAGAAACTTAAGCAATTAGGGTCTTACGAGAGGTACAGTATGTACATCTGGTTTAATAATTTGTCCCTTCCTTTTCAAAGTAAAGCGCACCCAAAGCTCACTTATTGAACAGTAGGAATAAGCCATTTTATTATTTCCTGGATCTCAATCAATTCGAGTCAGGGTTAATGCTATATAGTCCACGATTGATACATGTGACATCATAGCAATGATCAATCTAAGACTATGTGCTCAACAGTCATGGTTCGGCGCGGCTCACCACGACAGTTATCTATTTTGCTTCCTAAATACAATTCACAAACCTGCATGCCAGTAGGTAAGTTTATCTGGTGTACATTATAACCGGTGATACATATAACCAGGTGTTTTATTAATTTACCTGTCTATACACCTTTTTTTACCTGTACCTACATCTACTTTCAAATATTTTACTTATATTTGTATTATGCAGTTATTTTTGATCAAATTTTTTCTTGTGTGTTTTGCTGCAATGGGACTCATGTATACCGTAACGGTGATGATCGGTTTATGATTCAAAAGTTTTCCATTTCAGCCATCATGCATGCCTTCGGACATGCGGTATCATCCTTTATACATGCACTGCCAGCACAGGATGCCCGAATTTATGGCATATTACCTTGCTTCTAAAAGCCACATGATACTGCTGCGCAATTCTTCTACCGCTACCGGCTTATTCAGGAAGCAGTCGGCGCCCAGTTGTAAAGCATCCGCCATGGTATCCTTATTGGTAATATTGGATACAATAATGATCCCTAAATTCTTGTCTTTGGTGTTGTTCCTTAACCTGGATATTACTTCCATGCCTTGCATACGCGGCATCCTCATATCGGTTATCACTAAATCAAAAACAGATTGATTTAAAAGATCAAGCGCCTCGGTGCCGTCTGTTGCCGTAACTACATTAAATCCATCCTTGTTAAGCATATACTGAATGGTTTTCAGCATTATCACGTCATCATCAATCACCAGAATATTCGGCATAGGTAAATGAATTTAATGGTGTAAAAATAGTCATTTTCATAAGCTGGACTTTTTATCATACAATGTACAATCAAAAATTTTCAAAAAGAAATAACCGATACAATTGCACATCATAATAAGTTATAAAATAGTTTCACGCACGCGCAATCAGATCTACCCATATTAAGTTTTTAAGTTCGCAAAGCCCGTATTGTAAATGCATTAACCTGTCTGCCGGTAGGCAAGTATACCCTGTTTAAGCATCAAACACTACCAAAATACCATAATGAAAAGCAACATTTAATAATCTACAATTCAATAAAGTCGAATAAAATAATTATTTTTAGTAGCAGATTTTTTATTTACGGAATATTCCTGACCTGCCCCTAATCGAAATTATGCAAAAAATTGCCCGGTGGATATGCCCTCTTTTGCTGCTGTTGAACTTGGCCATCTCAGTTTGCGGGCAGGTGACGGCAGGATTTACAGCCACACCGGCAAGTGGTTGCGCGCCACTGGTGGTAGCTTTTACCAACACTACTATTCCTTCTTCCGGAACTACCTATGTTTGGAACCTGGGTAACGGTACTGGAATCATAACGCTTACTAACCCCGGTACCAGCTATCTTGCAGCCGGAACGTATACGGTAACACTTACCGCTACCAACGGCAGCGCTTCAAATACCGCAACAAGGGTTATTACCGTAAACCCCACCCCAATAGTTACCTTTAGTGCCAGCGATACAGCCATTTGTCCGGGTGTACCCATTACATTTACCAGCACCGTGGTGAGCGGTGTGGCAGGGCCTGTTACTTATATGTGGTCTTCGGGAGACGGTTACACAAGCACGGGGACTTCGTTCACCCATGCCTTCGCACTCCCAGGGTATATTAATATATCCTTAAATGTTACTAATGCCGCCGGCTGTTCGGCTATACTTACCAAACCTGCCTATATACATATATTCACGCCACCCTCGCCTTTGTTCACAGCAAGTACCAGGCATGTGTGCCACCATGGCGGCAATGTGACATTTACCAGTAACCCGGCAGGCACCCCACCCTACATTTACAAATGGACATTCGGAGATGGTAGTCCGGCAGCGGGCAGCGCTAATCCTACGCATTATTACGGAGCCCCGGGATTGTATACTGTGAAGCTGGTGGTAACAGACGGGCATGGCTGCATGGACAGCAGCACCCAGCCCGCTTATATAAATGTAAGCACTCTGACGGCAGCATTCACCAGCCCTGACAGCGCCTGCATTTATAGCCCGATAACATACATGAACACCAGCACTGCCAATATATGGAACTACTGGAGTTATGGGGACGGAGCCCGTGATTCGACCGTCAACGGCCACCACAACTATACTACAATTGGTAACTTCACGGCAACCCTTGTAGTGGCGGACAGTTTTTGCCGCGATACATCATACCATATACTTGTTGTTAAGAAGGATACATCTGGCTTTACTATTTCGCCGGAGCACCCCTGCCCTTCCCCGGTTACCGCTGCATTTACATCACGTGTTCCGGCGGCTTATACCGTTCAGTGGAATTTTGGCGACAGCCTTTCCGGCTCCGGTCGCAACACCACACATACTTATATGCATGACACGTATGCCCCCTATGGTTATGATACAGTGCAGATGATCGTTACCAACACGATGGGGTGCAGGGATACCGTAACCCAAATATATAAGATCTATGATCTTGACTTTGAAGGCACGAATAATACACCAATAGGAGGATGCGTACCTCTTACCACTCAATTTTTCTCATGGACGCATTCATGTATGCCCTGTACGCCACCATTGCCGCCTTATCCCTATGGCAGTTCCAGTGTATGGGATTTTGGAGATGGGTCACCTATTGATTCTCCCGCTTGTTGTCCCGCACATACTTATACGGCCATAGGCATATATCATGTTACAGAAAAGCTCATAACGCGCAATGGTTGCATACGCGTCAGGTATGATTCTATACCGGTTGGCACAAAGCCCCTTGCTTCGGTTACTCACAATCCTACCCACCAGTGTTATAGCCGCAACTTCATATCATTCACGAGAACACTCATCACCGGGCCGGCTACCAGCTATTTCTGGATGTTCGGCGAAGGCAGCGCATGGGGTGGCACGGTATACGACACGGTGAATGCGCCGGTATGGATAGTACAGCACCATTATGTAATACCCGGCAAATTCCTGGACACAATGGTAGCCTATTTCAATGGCTGCCCTGATACTGTTTATGGTCACGACACAATTTTTATTGACTCCCCCATGGCGCGCTATAATGCAATAGTCGTTTGTGGCGGCACGCCGAATACTGTACACTTTAATGAATATTCGATGGGTGATGATCAGCCGCTATGGGTGTTTGGAGATGGGAGTACATCCACGGCACATAATCCTGCGCATGTTTATCCGGCGGATACGATTTATAATACCATGTTGTGTACTTACAATATAAAAAGCGGGTGCAGGGATACGATGTGGGTAATGATCAACCTGATAAAACCTATTGTCCATTTCTCTACGCCGGATACAACTATCTGCCCCGGAGATATTGTTCTTTTTAAATCTATATTAACCAGCGGGGATGTGTCTTATTACAAATGGCTTGCGCCAGGCAATACTGGCGGTAATGATGGCACTACACTTATTGATACCTTTAACACACCAGGCAGGTATACAATAAAACTGGTTGTCACGGATCAGCATAACTGCAACGATACGCTTGTGAAAACGAACTATATGCTTGTGGCGAAGCCGGTTGCGCATTATACAGTGACCCCGACGAGTGTATGCTGGCCGCTTTTTACAACCTTTAATGATATAAGTACCGACCAACCGGGAACATTTATGACCAATCATGTGTGGAAGTTCGGTGACAGCACATCCGCTGTTACGGGACTATCAACCATCATTCATACCTACTCAGCAACCGGCACCTATACAGCTACCGAGATCGTAACAGACAATGTGGGCTGTAAGGATACCATAACGCAAACGCTGGTTTCGGTATACAGGCCTAAAGCTCAATTTTCAGCCAGCACCTATAACACCTGCCCATACACAGTGGTGAGTTTCTTCAACTCATCGGCGCCTGTGCTGGCAACCTACTCTTGGGCATTCGGGGACGGAGCTGCCTCCACACTTGCGAACCCTATGCATGCTTATGCAGACTCCGGGCATTTCCTGGTCAGGTTTATTGTTACAGACCCACATGGATGCAGGGATACAGCCTTTACAACAATTGTGGTAACAAAACCACATGCGGCTTTTACAATGGACGATTCGGTATCTATATGCCCACCGCCGTTTGTGGTTCATTTTACTAATGGCAGTTCGGGTGGGGTCAGCAGTTACTGGAACCTTGGGAACGGCAGTTTTTCTTCCGCAACTAATCCAACAAATTTCTATACTGCACCTGGCTATGATACGGTGACGCTGGTTGTAACCAATTCGAATGGGTGCAAGGACTCAGCGGTCCGGCACGTAAAGGTTTATGGCTATGCGGGAGCATTCAGTTACAGTGTAGATTCCGGTTGCGCGCCACTCAGGGTGTTTTTTAATGCCAACCTTGGCAGTATTTCCCTGGTAGCAAGCCTCACATGGGATTTCTCGGATGGCAATATAAGTTCGAGTGGTTTGTCAGATACGATTACCCACATTTATTTAAATCCGGGTGGATTCGTTCCGAAACTTATTTTGTATGGACACACGGGATGTGCTGATTCGAGCCTGAGTAAGGATACAATCAGGGTGGATGCCATCAGGTCTGGATTCCGGGTAACACCAAATCCGGTGTGTATGAGAGATACTATGAACCTGGTGGATACTTCTGCGAGTTACTGGTCGCATATCACCAGCCATTTGTGGCATTTTGCAGGTGATACGAGCACGCTGGCAAGCCCTGAAGTAACCTACAATATGGCAGGCATTTATATTGATACTATGAAGGTGACGGATGGATGGGGATGCACTGCTACTACGGTAAAAACTGTGACGGTATATGCGCTGCCGGCGATTCATGCATTCCCTGATACAAATGTGTGCGTGGGTTTCACTACCCTGCTTAGCGACAGTTCAACGGGCGGAGTCTGGACATCAGGAGCACCGGGGATTGCAAATGTTGGCAGCAGTTCGGGTGTTGTAACAGGTGTTGCAGCGGGCACAGCAATTATTACTTATACTTTAGGGCAGGGTTGTTATACTGATGCAACCGTAATCATTGATTCATTCCCTGATCCGGGGAACATTATCGGGGACACAGGGGTATGTGTTGGGTCGTCTGTTTCTTTGACCGATGCGGTGGCGGGTGGTGTATGGCGTTGCAAGAACAGTAATGCGACTATATCTGCGGCAGGAATTTTGAAAGGGATAACACCCGGTGTGGATACTATTATTTATACGGTGACAAACAAGAACTGCCCCTCTATGGCAATCAAGCCTGTAGTAATATTTCCATTGCCTGACCCCGGCCAGATCAGGGGAATTGACAGCATCTGCAAGGATGCATTAATCACGCTTACCGATAGTGCAGCCAATGGTACCTGGAGATCAGGGAATAATGGTATTGCCACTATTGACAGCATCACCGGCATTGTGAATGGTACAGGGCTTGGTATTACAGTAATCACTTACACCACCAAACCCGACACCAACGGATGTGCCAATTTTACTACTTTTCCTTTAACGGTGATCAATAATGATTTTACAACAAGTACTATTATTACCCTGGTTAGTTGTTATGGAGGGAGTGATGGCAGCATTGCAGTAACGGTAAACGGAGGTACACCGCCATTCCAGTATCAATGGTCTGACGATAGTACAACCTCCTCTATTCAGCACCTTGTACCTGGAACTTATGTACTTAAAATCCTGGAACCAACTACACAATGCACGCTGACAGATTCCTTTAAAATAACAGCCCCGGATTCTATTTCAGTAATTGCAGATGTGGTAAATGATGTTTGTGAACGACCTAACGGAAGCATCAATGTTACTGCAAGTGGCGGTACGTCACCATTTGATTATCAGTGGAGTAACAAGGAGACGGGGCCGCAGATAACGGGGCTATCGGCGGGCAAGTACACGGTAACAGTAACGGACAAAAACGGTTGTAAATTTATATATGTAATTGACCTGGAAGATACCACCTGCCCAACAATTATTATTCACGATGCCATATCACCAAATGGAGATGGGGTAAATGATACATGGGTGATAGAAGGCCTGGGCCGCTACGCTGATAATACTGTGCAGGTATTTGATAAGTGGGGCGACCTGCTTTTTGAACAAACCGACTATAAAAACGATTGGTATGGCATAGGTAAAAATGGTCATCTTATCCCTGACGGAACTTATTACTACTTAGTAAAACTGAATGATAAGTATTTTAAAGGGACAGGTATTTTTAAAGGAACGTTGATGATAAAAAGGTAAATGGGTAATTAGGTAAAAATGGTTAAAGGGTAATGTCATTGATTTAAGCTTTCTCTGCATACGCGATACCACGGAAAACCCCTTCAGGGTTCGGCCTTGTTGTTCATTTACCACGGGTTTCACCCGCGGCTATTCACGGGGAAGCCCTACGGGCTTGTTTAAATCAATGGCGTTGGGGTAAAAAGGTAAAAGATTGAAGAGGTAAAGTGGAGACTAATTTACTATGTTCATATATTTGTATTTGGCTACCTTATGGCAAGATTAGTGGTGATATTGTTGTTGACGATTTTGAGTGTACCCGATACATATAGCCAATACTATACCAATCAGAATAAGAAGTGGGCTTTCGGAGCTTACGGGGGGCTGGATTTTTCTTCGGGGGTGCCTGTACCTTTTCATACAAGTATAATTACGCTGGAAGGTAGTGCAAGTGTGAGCAACGCATCGGGGAGCCTGTTGTTTTACACAGATGGAAAGCTGGTTTATAACAGGGCAGACGCAGTTATGCCGTCAGGCAACCCAATAGTACCATTTCTGACACTCAGCACTGCACAGGCCGCATTAATAGTACCCGTTATCGGGAATCAGAATCAATTCTACCTGTTTTCACTGGAAAATGTCACAGGTACCGGTACTCCTCATGCAAGCCATCTCGCATTTTCAATCATTGACATGACACTAGTGTCATGTCACGCATGAATTGACGGATAAAGTTTTAATAATTTCACCCTTGCATCCTCACAGGTGAAGTGCCATTTTATTTTGGCTTCCTTATTGTTCCGGTGAGTTTGCCATGCACCTGCTTCTGATTTCATT
>CAIMDZ010000224.1 GCA_903839875.1 uncultured Bacteroidota bacterium | reverse complement strand
TTGGATGTATGTGTCCCGCCCTTAGTTATCGACAGCAATTCATCCCTTTCCTGCTCCGTTAGTGTAACCTTGTACTTTTCCATAGTTTTTGCACAAAGGTACAAAAATTATGCGTCATAGTATGTGTGACATGACACTAGGTACTTAAACAGTTTTTCGAGGGGAGTTGCCGGGTTGTATAACAGCGTTACGGCCTTGCCGTCGAGTATCAGGTTCCAGTCGGCATTGTTGTCGCCGTCGAGATGGGTGGCTTTACATACCATGGCGTCGTTGTTGTTATATACGTTTATAACAGTTAGTCCGTTGTCTGATGATTGTTTGAATACGCCAACCATTTCACTGTTGTTGTAAATCTTGCCTTCCTTTATGCTTATGTCAGCCGGGCCAGCGCCGGTATGCTTGTCGGTAGTTGCTACGGGTATCACCTTTTCCTGCTGAGCGGCAGCAGGGGCGCCCTGATCTTTTACAAAAGATCCGTTATGGAGTATCACAAACTTCCTTTCTTCTTCCTCACTTACCGCATCGCCCTGCACCAGGTTAGCGCCGGCAATAATCTTCGACATGTGTTTTATAACACCAACAGTTCCGAACCCGGTGAGGGTACACTGGTTACCTGTTTTCGTAAAAACCATGAAGTAGTTGACCTGGTTGCCGTACTTCGTCAGCTTCAGGTAAGCCAGTTCTTTTTGCTGAAGATTCTGCAGCGAGTAATCGCTCTCAATAAACTGTTTGTTCTTTGGCACCAGCATGAATGCATCCTTGCCATCCACCTGAACTATGTTGGTCTTCTTGTCTACTTCTACATCCTGCGCCATCATAACGCCGGTCTGCAACACCAGGGCTGCGAGTAATACTATTCGTTTCATATTTTCTGTTCTTTAAGTATTAAGTAATTTATTTTTTGGCAACCAATCACAACTATCTATTTTTGATATTAACACACCACTAACCCCTCTCCAGAGGGGAAGTGTAACCCGCCCTTCGCGAGCACCTGCACTTGTTTTTATGAAGCGTAAGACTCAAAACTGGTTGCCGGTGCAGGCGAATATTATCTCTGGTCAATGACCAGCAACACGCGGGTGGGGTCAGCCATTTTCACTTTCTTACTTATTTCCTGGCGCAGCATTTCCTCAGGGCTTTGATGCGGCAGGTTTATTTCAGTTGCATTCATTTGCGATATCTCAGAGATAGCGTACAGCTTGCCATCCGATCCGATCTTTATCGCGGTGATCTTATCAAACATCGCACCTGTGCCTTTTTTATCATACTGTGTCCAGGTAGTGCCGTCGAATTTCAATATACCATCATTTTCAGTACCTGCATATGCCACTCCCTTATTGTCTATAGACAGGCAGGTTACAAAAAATTTCTTGAGATCGAGGGATTCAATTGCCTGGTAGTTGGTGTAGGATTTGCGGTCATACACACAGATACCTTTGCGGGTACCAAACCACAGCCTGCCGGTATTATCTTCCGTCATAGAGGTGAAATCATCGGAAGGGAATTCAACGCCATCTGCGGCCGACACCCATGATGTATCCCACTTTGCCAGGCCCTTCTGTGTGCCTGCCCACAAAGTGTCCTTACTGTCTTTCCTGATGAAGTTTACAATGATACTTGGTAATCCGTCTTTCTTATTAAAGGTCTCCCATTCGTTATTTACAAACCTTGATATACCCCCGCTGCCTGCTGCCCAGAATACTTTATTCTTATCATAGGCCATGCCTCCGCTGGCTCCGCCCATATTCGGGTTGGGCGCAAAGTCAACGATCTTACCGTTATCCATAACTTTTATACCACCCACCGTAGCTGTAACGTAAGTTTTGCCATCGGGCGCCATAAACATTCTGGTGAAGGCGCTGTGCATTGCCTTCTCATGCTTTAGTGTTGTAAACACACCATCCTTGTATTTCACCAGACCATCCAGTGTGTTCGGGAACCATATTGCACCCCATTTGTCTTCATCCATCGAAAAGCTTTGACCAAGTTCTATGGCAGAGTTGGTATTGGTATATACCATCCACTTGTTATCAGTGATCTTTCCGTGTTCACGGTACACTGCCACACCACCGAAGTATTGTGTGAATGTAGTGTGCGTTCTGTTCACGGCATCCTGTGGCGCATTCAACGCATAGTCAGGGTTACGATAGCCCGCTATGAACCATTTGTATCCGTTCTTGTCAATGTTTATCTTCAGCACTGCATTGCTGCCAAGCGGGGAATTTGAATTGCTCAATACTTTCAGGCCTCCGTTAGAAAGCGACAACACACCATTCATTCTTGTGCCCACCCATACTGTTCCGTTCTCTTCTACTGCCAGCGAGCTAACATCAATACCGTCTGACGACTTTGCAGTATACTCAGAAAGTTTTGGAGAATACCCATTGCTAAACGGCGTCATGGTCCATGCATCGCCGTCATTCCTGATAACACCTTTTGGCGAGCCCAGCCATATTCTGCCGGTGCTGTTGGTTGCAATAGCGCTGATCAGGTTGGTTGGCAGACCGTTGCCGTTGGTATAGTGTTTCCATGCCTTGCCGTCAAACTTTGCAACGCCCATATCGTGCTTGCCGGGAATGCCCCACAAAAAACCATTCTGATCCAGCAGCAGGTCCGACATCAGGTTGTCCGGAATGTCAGATGTTGGTTTGCTGTAGTTGGTCCATGTTGCGCCGTTAAAAAACGATACACCACCGCCTGCATATGCCTTATCACCGGGTATGTATCCACTGATGTATACCTTGTCGGTAGCGGTGATGGCTATGTCAGTCACCACCTGAATTTTCGACGAGGCGAAAGGAATATCTGTAAACGCGCTGCCGTCATACTTTGTAAGGCCCATAGTTGTACCAATCCACAAAGTATTCTTGCTGTCGCATGCCAGCGCCGTAATATCCGATTGGGCCGGGAAGGAATTCCTGTCAAGGCGTATCTCGGTCATTTTCTTGCCGTCGAAACTGAACAGGCCCTTGCCGGCTACAGCAAAAACTGTATTGCCGTTACTCTGCGTTACTACGCCCACCACAGCCTGGCCACCACCAAAATTGACACCTTTTTTTACTGTATTTTCCAGGTAGGCCTAATCGGCCGTAAACAGCATCCACTGTGAAAACGGCTCGTAAGACGCCATAGTTTTACTTACACTTACCAGCAGGATGGATAAGAGAATAAAATACTTCTTCATGTTCATTTAATTTTAAAAATTTAAGAATACAGAACCATAGATCATGGAGCAACAAGAGCCTGGGTGTGATATTGAGAAGAAACGCATTAAGGCTATAGTTATATCCAAATAATTTATGGATTGAGGCTGCAAAATTAGGTGTTTTAATGGAAAAAAACATGATTCTGAATAGGAGAGCGTTAAATTTAATATTGCGCAGGTGTGCCATTTTGTTGTGCGGGGTTATCTGTCCGTTTTTGTCGGTCCTCCGCGAGTGGGGCAGACACATGGGTCTGCCCCTACAAAAATTGCACAGTGTGTGAAAAAAATATAGTTGCACACTTTTGTATTGAAAATCAATGGTTTAGTGGTTTATAATTGCACACTTGTGCAATTTTATTGTCCGGGTTTGCACAGCAGCGGTGTTACTTAAACATCCCCCTCCCCCCTTCGGCTACCGCACAAGCCAACGCACAAGGGGGAATCATCAAGTCTGCCGTGCATTGGTTCATTTCTTTGCTTTCGTCCATGTTGCGTTTTTTTGTTTTTGAAAATTGCACACTGTGTGAAAAAAATATTGTTGCACACCCTGGGGTTGAAAATCAATGGTTTAGTGGTTTAAAATTGCGCAGGTGTGCAATTTTGTTGCGCGGTTTTGCACATGTTGCCGGTCCGTTTTTGCATGCCCTGCGCGAGTGGGGCAGACACAGGATTCTGCCCCTATATTTAATCACAATTTTTGTGCCGGATTGGTGGGGAGTTACTCACATTTTTTGTTTGTTTTCGGGGGTATTGTTTTGGGGTTGAGGGGGTTTGGGTGAGGAGGAAATTTGTGGATAAGATTTTTGGAGGTTGTTGGCTGTTGTTTTGGCATGACAGGGGGGGGGGTGGGAGCGGTATAATTGAACTAATATTTATTGGATTTGTAGATTTTAAGATGTGCGAGTAGTTGTCTGAACCGCTGACCTGCCTGTCGGCAGACAGATTAAACAGATTAAGGGATTTCACGGAAATGG
Organism: uncultured Bacteroidota bacterium; assembly: GCA_903839875.1. GTDB lineage: Bacteria > Bacteroidota > Bacteroidia > Chitinophagales > Chitinophagaceae > Nemorincola. The sequence continues at coordinate 16,952 of CAIMDZ010000224.1, read as the reverse complement.
GTGGTTTCGGTTGGGTGTTTTTTCGGCTTCTGTGGGAGAAATTCCAGTCATAGACTGGCGGCACTGTGCGGCACGGGTTGGCTTGCGCACATGGCCGGGCCTCAAACCCGCGCCAGTGTGCCCTTTAATTGTGCGAAATATGGGTTCTATACCGTGATTGACATAAGTGCATGGGCTCAACGTGTCATGGATCGGCACGGCTCAACATGACAGTTTCAATTTGGCTTTATCTGTCGAATAGCGCCCCGAACGTACAAGCGAGCGTGGCAATGGACGCTGATAGTAGTAATAGAGATAGTAACAAAATAGCATTTCCTCGTCGGGCAGGCCATCATATTAACGTAACAACTATTCAACTTATCAACGATTCAACCTATCAACTTATTAACTAATCAACCTATCAACCAATCACGTACCTTTGCACGATTTTTCTAAATACTGTTGATGAGTGAAATAAGACCTTTTCTGAGACTGAGCGGGCTGGAACCGCTGATTGTGCGGCCGGAGACGAATTTCGTGAATGTGGGCGAACGTACCAATGTTACGGGTTCGAAGAAGTTTGCGCGCCTGATAAGGGAGAACAAGTATGAGGAGGCGCTGAGTGTGGCGCGTCAGCAGGTGGAGAGCGGGGCGCAGATCCTGGACATAAACATGGACGATGCCCTTCTGGACGGGGTGCTGGCCATGACTACATTTGTGAACCTGCTGCAGGCGGAGCCGGATATTGCCAAGATACCGATCATGCTGGATTCATCGAAGTTTGCCATTATAGAGGCGGGGCTGAAGTGTATACAGGGCAAGTGTATTGTGAATTCCATATCCATGAAGGAAGGCGAGGATAAATTCAGGGAGCAGGCGGAGATATGCAGGAGCTATGGGGCAAGCGTGATCGTAATGGCGTTTGATGAAAAGGGACAGGCTGACAGCCTGGAGCGCAGGGTGACGATTTGTGAAAAGGCTTACAAAATACTTACAGAGCAGGTAGGCTTTCATCCCGAGGACATAATATTTGACCCGAATATTTTCGCTATAGCTACGGGTATTGAAGAACATAATAATTACGCGGTTGAATTTATTGAAGCTACCCGCATTATCAAGCAAAAAATGCCGCTGGCAAAAATAAGCGGGGGTGTTAGTAATGTATCTTTCTCTTTCCGTGGTAATGATGTGGTTCGCGAGGCGATGCATAGTGTGTTCCTGTACCACGCCATAAAGGCGGGTATGGATATGGGTATAGTGAATGCCGGTGCGTTGGTGGTATATGACGAAATTGAACCTAAGCTGCGTGAACTGTGCGAGGATGTGGTGCTGAACCGACACCCCGACTCCACAGAAAGGCTGGTGAACTTTGCCGACACTGTAAAAGCCAAAGATAAAGAGGTAAAGGTAGATGAGGCCTGGCGCGGTAAGCCCGTGGAAGACCGGCTGAAACACGCACTGGTAAACGGCATTACCGATTATATAGACGCCGATACGGAAGAGGCAAGGCAGAAATACCCCAAGCCGCTGGATGTGATAGAAGGTCCGCTGATGGATGGTATGAATGTGGTGGGGGATTTGTTTGGCAGTGGTAAAATGTTTCTGCCGCAGGTGGTGAAGAGTGCCAGGGTGATGAAGAAGAGTGTCGCTTATTTGTTCCCGTTTATAGAAGCGGAAAAAGAAGAACGCAGGCTGGCGCATATAGCGGCAGGAACCATAAATGAAGAGACTGCTGGTGCGGCCAAAATACTGATGGCTACAGTAAAGGGCGATGTACATGATATAGGCAAGAACATAGTTGGCGTGGTGCTGGGCTGCAATGGCTATGATGTAATAGACCTGGGGGTAATGGTGCATGTGGACAAAATACTGGACACCGCGGTGAAAGAGAATGTGGATATAATAGGCCTGAGCGGACTGATAACGCCAAGCCTGGATGAGATGGTGCATGTGGCGAAGGAAATGAAGCGCAGGGGCATGAAGCAGCCGCTGATGATAGGCGGCGCCACTACCAGCCGCATGCATACGGCGGTGAAAATAGCGCCACAGTATGACGAGGGCATAGTGCATGTGCTGGACGCCAGCCGCAGTGTGACGGTGGCGGGCAACCTGCTGAATAAGGAAGCGAAAGTACCCTTCCTGGAGACGATCAATGCCGAGTATAGCAAGCTGCGGGCAGATTTTGAGAATAAGAAATCATCGAAGCAATACATATCGTTTGCAGCGGCGCAGGAGCATGCTGCCAAAATAGACTGGAGCAGCTATACTCCGCCTGTACCTAATGAAATGGGTGTGACGGTATTTGCTGATTACGACCTGGATGAGATAAGAAAATTTATAGACTGGGGGCCGTTCTTTATAGCCTGGGAGATGAAGGGTAAATTCCCGGATATACTGAAGGATGCGAACGTAGGCGTGGAAGCAACGAAACTATATAACGATGCCAATACCCTGCTGGATAAAATAGTGAATGAAAAATGGCTGACAGCCAAAGGAGTGATAGGGTTCTGGGAAGCAGATAAGGTTTCACCGGATACTATATTCCTTAAAAATGACCAGGGCGGTGAATTGTGTTGCCTGGAAATGCTGCGGCAGCAGGTGAAGAAAGCACCCGGGCTACCCAGCTTTTCATTAGCGGATTTTATAAAGCCGAGTAACACCTCCCTCTCCCTTGGAGAGGGCCGGGGTGAGGCCGCCGATTTCATGGGTGCATTTGCGGTGAGCATACACGGTATTGAGCCGCACCTGCAAAAGTTTATGGCCGACCATGACGACTATAATAAAATAATGCTGCAGGCCCTTGCCGACAGGCTGGCCGAGGCATTTGCAGAAGTATTGCATAAGCGCACAAGAACTGAATTCTGGGGATATGTGAAGAATGAGACTCTTGGAGTTGAGGAGTTGGTGAAAGAAACCTATCAGGGAATACGTCCGGCGCCGGGCTACCCTGCGTGTCCGGATCATACGGAGAAGTATAAATTATTTGAATTGCTGAATGCTACTGAGAACGCGGGGATAGAGTTGACCGAGTCGCTGGCTATGAATCCGGGGGCATCGGTATGCGGGTGGTATTTCAGTCACCCGGAGAGTCATTATTTCGGGGTGGGGAAGATAATGGAGGATCAGCTGCATGATTATGCGCACCGCAAGGGCATGAGTGTGGAGGAGATGACGAAGTGGTTGTCGCCTATATTAGATTAAGTTATTAGATTTGTAGTATAATTAATAGGTATGGAAACAAAGCACTTAACATATTTCAAGGTAGAGAACTTTAAACGGTTCGATAGCCTTGAGGTAAACGACATAGGGCAGTTCAATCTGATCGTGGGGGATAATAATGTTGGGAAGACCTCGCTGCTTGAGGCGTTGTTGTTTGATGATGAGAACTATGACGACTACTTGCGTAATATGTGGTTTGCTTTGTATTATAGAAGCTTGCCGATTTACAAAGAGAACAATATAAATTATGTCTCGTTTTTACTCAGTAAAATCACAAACGATAGATCTTTCAAATTGAATTTTTCATATGACGATCGTCAGATAAATCATTTAGACGTCAGCAGTAAAATAAAATCCGAATTAAGTAAAGAAGAGTTAGATAATATTGGCAATCAGATAGTTTTACATGCGTTGGATCAGCATTTAGTTAGGTTTGATCTTAATGGAAGAATGGATGTTAAATTCATCTTTGATTATGAGTCTGCTGTAGGTGAAAAATATGTCCCATATATCCCGTTTACTTCAAGGTATGACAGCGATTTGATTATCTTTTTCTCAAGAGTGTCCATAAGTACCCAAAAGCTTGAAAACATTAAGGATCAATTGAGATATTTTGTTCCGAACTTAATCTCAATAGAAATTAGCAACGCAATCATTCTACAAGAATCATTCTTGGTGCTAAGAGAATCAACTAACGATTTTGCAAAACCGTTAGTTGAATACGGAGAGGGTACTGTAAAATTCCTTCGATATTTACTTGAAATTGAAATGTGTGAAAACAAGCGCCTGATGATTGATGAAATAGACACTGGCATTCACTACAGCAGAATGAAAGAGTTTTTGAAGAAGGTATTGCAAAGTGCTAAGAATAAGAATGTGCAGATTTTTGCTACTACACATTCTAAAGAATGCCTTGAATACTATACGAAAGCCCTTGAAGAACTTGGATTTCAGGATGATGCTAGGATAATAAAATTGGCAGATACGAAAATCGGGATACGAGCTTATACCTCGCGATTTATAGAGTTTGAAAATTCCTTAGACGCCGAGGCTGAAATAAGATAACTTTTATGCCGGACTTCAAAATATTTACAGAAAGTAAAGCGGATATAAAATTCATTCAGGATTACCTGACTGAGCATTTTTCCGTACCACCGACAGAAAGTCTCTATCACCCTTTGAACTCCTGGAGCGGATACAAATCAAATGGGAGCGCAATTGTCCAGATCCGAGAGAATTTCGAAAAGGGTAACAGAACTATTTTGATTCTTGATGCTGACAATAGTTTTACCCATAGGCAAACCGAAGTATTAAGTGACTTTCAAGGTTACAATATCCCAATCGACTTATTTTTATTCCCTAATAGTTCATCAAATGGAACCTTGGAAGATTTGTTATGCTCAGTTGCGGTTCAGCGACCAATTTTAGATTGTTTTGAAGCATATGAATCCTGCATTAGTGGTTACGAAGTACCTGTTGTAAAATCAAAGGTCTTTGCCTACCTAGATGCGTTGCTTCCAGCAAACAGCAAAAAGAATGACAAGAATGATCTGATACAGGATAAAAACAGAAACTACCGCAACCCCACCCATTGGAATTTACACCACGAGTATTTACACCCACTGCATAATTTTTTATCTCAATTTTTTATCCAGCCATAATGACTTCTGTGAGCATAGAACAACAAAGTAACAGACAAGCAAAGAAAAAACAATATTCCAAGCCATTGATGGTTATGGCAGAAATTATTTCGTATGTATTTCACCCGGTTTTCTTTCCTATACTTATGGCGCTGATGCTGTACCTTCTTGACCCCATCAGCTTTCGCGGTATTCCTGAAAAACAGATCAACCTTTGGTTTATTACCATTATTTTTTCAGCGGTATTCATTCCTCTGTTTGCTATTGCCTTAATGAAGCCACTGGGCTTTATCGGTAGTTTTAAAATGGAAACAGCCCGCGAACGCACCATTCCGATTATGGCTACCATGATCTTCTACTTTTGGGTGAGCCATGTGTTTAATAGTATGCAAATACCGGGAATACAGGTTCCCCTGATTTTGAAAGTGCTGCTGCTGGGGAATTTCTGGGGAATAATTCTTGTTTTTTTAGTGAATATATTTACCAAGATCAGTATGCACACTTCGGTGGCAGGCGCCATGGTGGGAATCATACTCGTGCTGATGTTCATGAGCCGGATTAATATGGCTGTACCATTATTTATAGCCATCGGCTTAGCCGGCCTTATAGGTACGGCACGTTTGGTACTGGGCGCTCACCAGCGTGGCGATATATGGGTGGGCTACCTAATTGGCATAACTGTGCAGCTTTGTGCTTATTGGTATATGAAGTAACGAATGGCGCGATTACTGAATTGCTCAATTACTGAATGTCCAAATGATTTGAATAATATTCTGTAAAGAAATTTACTTTGGGGTTTTGACTTTATGCTTGCTACTTTCTACTTTTGACTTTCTACTGAATTATGTCACAACAATTCTCTACTGATAAAGCGCCGAAGCCAGTTGGTCTGTACCCGCACGCGAAGCGTGTGGGCAACCTGTTATTCCTGTCAGGCGTAGGCCCACGCAAGGCTGGCACTGATGATATACCGGGGCTAACCGTAGACAAGCATGGCAACTACACCGAGTTCGATTTTGCGGCACAGTGCAGGAGTGTATTTGATAATGTGCGGATGATACTGGAAGAAAGCGGCAGCAGCTGGGATAAACTGGTGGATGTAACCGTCTTCCTGGTGGACATGAAACGTGATTTTCAGACCTATAACAAAATATACGCAGAGTACTTTAAGGATAATCAACCCTGCCGCACTACAGTGGGTATAGATGCGTTGCCTACGGCTATTGCTATTGAGCTGAAGTGCATAGCGACGATTGAATAATGGTCGCACTTAAATATTTCAGGAAAACATCCCGCTACCCCTCCCGATGGAAAATCGGGATAGACTTTCACTCACGCACAACGCTATCGCTAAAGGGGGATTACGCCATCAAGTTCATTGCGCTGCATTGCATTTTTCAACAAAACCTCGCACGACAGACTTCGAGGGGTCAGGATTTCTGAATTTTGCATCTTTAATTCAGCACAAGACATTAACCGCCTTCAACGTTAAGCGGTCTGACGGCGGAAAGCCGTGCTGACCGCTTGACTACCTGCTCAATTTCATCGAATCTGTTAGCGTAAAATTTGAAGTGTCTGGATATAATCTTCTATAGCTTCTTTAAATGACTTTTTCAGTTCGCTAACAGATTGTCCTTCAAATGTCACGAGGTCGCTTATTCCTTCAATTTTTCCATAAAACACTTCGTCTTCCGAACTATAATGTATAGTCGCGAAATAATCCTTGTATTTTAGAACATCATTCATTTTCGATCTTGCCTTAATGTGGCAGGAAACCCATTACCAGAAAGTAGCTTCCGCCCAATGCCAGCAGAATACTCAGGTACCACATGAACTTTCGGCGAGTGACGATAGCGATAGCGGATATAGCAACCGCTATCTGGAAAATGGTAACCGCTCTGGAAAAGATAACATGGGTTTTCATGTGTTCTTCAGAACTTTTCGCCTTTTCCTCGGCTTTCTCTTTGATCTCCGCTTTGTCTTTCTCGTACTTGGCTATCTTGTCTTTGTTTTCTGCAGGCACCGGCTTGTCCATTGCGGTAAGCGTTTGGGCATAGTTACTGGCTATTTCAGATTTAATACTTTTAGCCTGATAGAAAGCCCACTGGTCTGAAGATTGTATCTGTTCCAGCATTGCTTCGTTGGCATGGTGATTTCCGAACATGCCTGCTATGGCTGCCAATACAGCAATAATGGCCGTAGTGAGGGCCACATAAAGTGTCCATCTTTCTTTTTGTTCTTCTGCTGCCTCAACTGTTTCTTTCAGGCTTTCTGTTGGGTCTTCTAATTCTTCCATAGATATGATATTATCAAATTATAATGCGAAAGCTACCAAATATTTCATTTAATTCGTAAAAAAAAGCAAATAAAAGTACAGAATGACGAGGATTTTAGTAACAATTAATTTAGTTCTTAGGTAATAACAATAATTTTGCAGCAACTAAGATACCATTGAATGAAAAAAAACATACTGTTATTGGTGGGAAGTGTGTTAATCCTTGCAGCCTGCGGTAGCGAAAATGCAAATAATGAACTAAAAGAATTTAATAAAATGGATTCCATTGCAAAAGCTAACCAGGTAATGGAAGACAATCTTAATAAAATAAAGAACGACTCCACCATCAATGCCCTGGCAAATGCTATAGCGGATTCAATAGAAAAGTCAGGTAAGGCAACAAAGGATCCACAGAGCACAGCACATACCCCAACAGGGCAAAAAGAACCAAATCCGGCAATAACTCATACGTTAACACCACTACCTAAAGTAAGTAATGGTAAGGATCAAAAACCGGTGAATACCACTGATAAAAAAGACTATAACTAAAGACATCCGACATCCGCAACAATATTAAGAAGCTACCCAAAATAAAACCTTACCTTATTTACTGTTTAATAAAATTATTAAGCGTAATAATTACAGGGGTGCTATGCGGATGGGTTTCTGTCAGTGATATTGAAGCAATTGCAGTGGTTACGCTGCCTGTACCTGTAAAAGTAAAGGTATCAACTTTGGTTGAGGCCAGAGTAAATGTAGAGCCGGAAGATGAATTATGTACTAACTTTAAAGGAAAGGTAACTACACGAACACCGGGATTGGTCCATACCAGTTGCATCTGGACATAATCTGAATCAGAGGCAGATACAAGGGTAAATGTGTTGTTGTGGTAAAGCCTTCCGCTATCATCAGGTCCGCCGGAACCTCCATAGGTATTGGCATAGAGATTTCTGTAAATGATTTCACAATTTAAACCGTCTGTGCCGTCCTTACAGGGGCCGCATAGCCCGCCGCTACAGGTGCTGCCATTTAAGCAGGTAACCGCTTTACAGGCATCTTTTGAGCAGGAACTATATAATACTGCAAAAAATACACCAAGAGTAAGAAAAACGCTTAATACGAAAAGCTTTAATGTTTTCATCTGAAAATATTTTGTCTTGTTAAACGGCAAAATGCTCATTTTATGTTGTCAAAGATAAGTTTTAACAACAACTACTACAAATTCCACTTAATAACTGTGCCAGAAATGTGCTTTAAAATCCTGTAATCCATACTGTGCCAAAACCATATGAAACAGCTTCCTTAGTATCTTTATGGCATGAGGATGTCATTTTTTGTTTGGTTGCTGATATTTATGTTTCATCCGGGGGTGAATAGAGCAACTAACTTTACCTATGACTATAACGGGAACTGCAGTAAAGCCTACCAGTATTATTTGTCATTACACATAGAAGAAGCGCGAAATTGTATTATAAATGAACTTAAAATTCACCCTTATAATCTAATGGCCGTTTATATTGCCGATTATGAGGACTGTATTGTATTGTTACTCAATTGCGATAAATCAGATTATGCACAACGGTCAGGCCATCTTGAAGAACGTATAAAATTATTAGAGCAGGGAGACCGGTCATCTCCATGGTATTTATTCTGTAAAGGCGGTGTTTATCTCCGTTGGGCCATTATTAATATGCGCTTCGGTGAGCAATACCAGTCTGCTTTGAAATTCCGCAAGTCGTTTGCATTGCTGAAGAATAACAGGGAGCTGTTTCCGCAATTCGAATACAATAACACATTTGCCGGACTACAGGAAGCAGTTATAGGCGCGATACCGGGCAGCTATAAATGGCTGGCTGCTATCTTTGGTATGAATGGAAGCGTAAAAAACGGAACCGAAAAACTATCCTCTTTTTTGGGAGGCCATAATGTTAATGACCCTATGTACACAGAAACGGTTTTATATTATTTATACACCCGCTTTTACCTGCTAAATGAACAAAAAGAAGTATGGAATTACCTGTCAGGCGCTCATTTCCCCACACGTGACAATCTGCTGAATACTTTTGTGAAAGTAAATTTAGCCCTTGATTACAGAAAATCGGATACGGCAATTGAAACACTTACCACTGCTGCATCTTTCTCTGATTATAATAAATTCCCGGTTTTTGATTACCAAATGGGCCTGGCCTTGCTTACAAAACAGGATACTAACTGCAACAAATACTTCAGGCAATACCTGTACAAAACAAAAAGCGATATTTACATCAAAGACTGCTGGCAAAAAATGGCGCTGTCATCGTATATATCCGGCAATATGGGCCAGGCAATTTTTTGCAGGGGGCAAATAAAAACAGGTGGTTCAACCAGGCTGGATGTGGACAAACAGGCTCATAAATTTGCAGAGAGCAAGACCTGGCCGCAAAGAAAACTGCTACAGGCGCGGCTGGTTATTGAGGGCGGTTATATTAAAGAAGCCTTCACCATTCTTTCCTCCATAGATACTGCCAGCCTTACTGATCCTGCTGACAAAGCAGAATATTTTTTTCGTTACGGACGGGTTTATGAAGAGTCGGGAAACGACATACAGGCGTTAGGGGCCTACCAAAACGCGATAAAAACCGGGAACAAAAGACATGAACAGTTTGCAGCAAGGGCGGCACTTCAAATGGGAAGGATCTATGAACGGCAAGGTCTGAAAGACCTGGCAATGAGCCGATACCAGGAATGCCTGAATATGCCCGCCCATGATTTTCAGAATTCAATAGACCAGCTGGCAAAAGCCGGGATTAACCGGATCGAGGGGAAGTGAATGTGGAAATGTGGAAATTGCGTAGACTGACTTTGTCATACAAATTCCGTTTTTGCAATAGCGTCAATCCACCTTACAAACAGTTTATTCTCAATTGCACACATATCCCCCGCCAGTAGTTTCCAGTCCGGATGGAATACTATGAGCATGCGCTCCATTTCTTCCAGGTGGCCTTCTTCTTCTGCTATTATTGATTTAACATTCACCTTCGATTTGTGTTTTGTTAAGGCTTCCTGGTAAATGCCATATAGCATGTCGGCCCGTACTTCTATGGCGTAGGTTACCAGCAGGTATGCCCCGTGTTTTAAGGCACGGCCTTCAAGGTTTAATTTGTTTTTTATATACCGGCATGCTTCCATATCTAATTGCTGCAGGTAGTGATAACTCTCTATTGGTGCGAGCAGGTAGGGGTATGAATAATCGGGGCAGGTATCCTTTGCAAGTTTGCTTATTTGCTTTTTAAGGTAATAGGCATGGCGGGCTTCTTCAGCTGCATGTTTCAGAACAATAATGCTTGTATAAACAGGGTGCTCATACTTTGATATTTTACGAGCACCTGTATTCTCCATCATCGAAAGGCTGTTGAGCCATTTCGCATGCATTTCATCAGATGCTACTATTTTGGTAACTACTTCTTTTAATTGTTCGGCTTGTGTCATTTGAGGGCAAATTTAAGGGATTGGGTGCTATTTAAAATCGGATGTGCCGGAAATGCGCCACTGGCTATATGAAGCAGGATTAGCCCGAAGGGCTATTGCATTTAGGGATTATGATTTGTCCGGGTTATCTTGAAATCTCCCTCAGCAGCTCCTTAATACACCCATAAATATACCCCAGCTCTTCATCCGTAATGCAATAAGGCGGCAGGATGTAAATAATATTACCCAATGGCCGCATAATAATTTTTTTATCCAGAAAGAACCGGTACATAACATCGCGCAGGGAGCTATGGTAGGAAGGGGCATCAGTGCTTATTTCTATTGCCAGAATAGTTCCCGTTTGCCTTACATCAGCCACCAACGGGTCATCTGCAATAGTCATTGCAAAACGGGCATGTGACTGAATAATTCTTTTCCGGCTTTCTGTGCAGCTGTCCTGTTGCAGCAGATCGAGGCTGGCGAGGGCGGCGGCGCATATAGTTGGGTTTCCGGTAAATGAATGGCCATGGTACAGCGTCTTCATTTTATCGTCGTCATAAAACGCTTCAAAAATATCCTGTGTGGCTGCGGTTACTCCAAGAGGCATTGCGCCTCCGGTCAGTCCTTTGGAAAGACAAATAATGTCCGGCAAAGTCTGAATATAATCGCAGGCAAATAGCGGGCCTGTCCGGCCAAACCCGGTCATCACCTCATCGGCAATTATGATCGCCTTGTAATTTTTACATAGGCGGAAGTAAATTTCAAGGGTATCGGCATCATACATCTGCATGCCTGCAGAACCCTGCACAATCGGCTCTGCAATAAACGCAGCTACATCCCCGCCCTGTAGTATACGTTCAAGTATGGCTATGCTTTCCATACTGCTATCCTGGTTACCGGGGAATGGGATGAACTCCACTTCAAAAAGTTGGCCGGTAAATGCTTCAGTAAATACACTTCTGCCGCTCACCGACATTGCGCCAAACGTATCGCCGTGATAGGCATTTTGAATGGCGATAATTTTCTTTTTTTCTATCCCTTTATTTTTCCAGTATTGGAGCGCCATTTTCAGCGATACCTCTACCGCCGTCGAACCGTTATCAGAATAAAAGATCTTCTTCATTCCGGCAGGCAGTATCTCCAAAAGCCTTTCTGCAAGCCTTACTGCCGGTTCATGTGTGAACCCTGCAAAAATGCAATGCTCAAGTTCAGTTAATTGCTTACTTACTTTTTCTGCAATGTAAGGATGCGCATGGCCATGCAGATTTACCCACCAGGATGAAATAGCATCCATGTACCTGTTCCCGTTTTCATCAACAAGGTATAGGCCTTCACCTTTCACTATTGCTATAGCTTCAGGCCATACCTTCATATTTGTATATGGGTGCCATATTACTTCTTTGTCGCGTTCACTGATTGTTGGCATCATGTAAAATTTGTAAGAGTGCAGGTTTAATTTGCAATGCTCTTCTTTTTATCGAATCATTGTCGAGGGTGCTAATGAACAGTATCCGGGCTATTAGAGGAACTCCGCCATATTGACGGATAAATAATTCCGACTGTTCATTTTCGAGGCCGTTCATGATCACTCCCAATATTTTAATGCCCCTGTTTTTCAGCACCTCAATACTCATTAATGTATGGTTAATGCTTCCGAGGTAGTTCATAGATACCAGCAAAACAGGCAGGTTGTAAAACGCAATAAAATCGGCCATGGTACTATCTGCTGATATCGGCGAAAGTACCCCTCCCGCTGTTTCGATCAGCAAAGTCTTATCTGTCGCAGGCCACTTAAATGTTCGGAAGTCAATGGCTACACCGTCAATGGCTGCGGCTGCATGCGGTGATAAAGGCTCCGATAATATTATCTCCTCCTCATGTACCCGCTGCTCACCGTTGGTAAGCAGTTCTTTAATCAGCAGTGCATCCCGCTGGTCCTTTCCTGCCTGCACTGGTTTCCAGTAATCAGCACCAATAGCCTCAGCAACCACCGCTGAGGCTATTGTTTTTCCGATGCCTGTATGAATACCTGCAATTGCAATTGACTTGTTCATTCCGAAAAATTTATTCTTTATTGAAAACTGACAATTTTATTGATAAACCGCAATATTTGAATGCACTATTTTATCTAAAATGCATATTTTCAAACAACCCATCAACCTGCTCCCTTGTATTAAATGAATGCAGGCATACCCTAAGCCGCTCCATACCCAAAGGAACTGTCGGGTGCAAAATTGGTTTTACCTGAAATCCCGCTTGCTGCAATTGGGTAGCAAGTTGTTTGCATCGTTCATTATCCGCTACCACCAATGCCTGGATCGGACTCATGCTATCCACCCAACCCTTACTTCCGGGTTCTTTAATTTTCTGCCTGAAATATGTGATGAGGTCATGTAATGGTTTATTCGTAAAACCGGCGCCGGATAAAAACTGGTAAGCACAATTAATGGCGTGCAACGAGTGGCCGGGGAGCGCGGTAGTATATATAAATGGCCTTGCAAAATTTATGAGATATTGTTTGAGCAAATCACTACCTACCACAGCCGCACCATGACATCCCAGCGCCTTGCCAAAAGTATGCACCCGTGCGAATACCTTTTCCTGCAATCCTGATTTACCTACCAGCCCCTCTCCTTTATCGCCTGTTACGCCGGTGGCATGGGCCTCATCAACAATAAGCTGCACTTCGTTATCCCCGCATAGCTGCACTATTTCAGGCAGGGGAGCTATGTCACCATCCATTGAATACACAGATTCTACGACCACTATCAGAGGCCCATTGCTTTTATTTGCCTGAATCTTCCGATCCAGTGACGCCAGATTGTTATGCCTGAATTTGAATTTATGCGGAGCAATACTCAGCCTGATGCCGTCTATAATACTGGCGTGGCAAAGTTCGTCGTAAATAATTGTTGTGTGCTTATTGCTGATACAGGATAACAATCCAACATTAGCATCATAACCCGAGTTGAATAATAAAGCTGCCTCAGCCCCGTGAAAAGCCGCGATTCTTTGCTCCAGTTCTTCAGCCAGCGGGCTATTACCGGATAATAACCTTGAACCGGTAGAACCCGTTGAATGAGCTGCATCAGGAGTGGCTCCCATAAGAGCCGCCAGCCTGCCGGTTGTTACCAGCCCTAAGTAATCGTTGGAATAAAAATCAATAGGGGCGCACTCTGTGCTAAGCCTGCGCAGGTTGCCGGCCAGTTTTCTTTCGTTCAGCTTATCTGCCAGGTTTTGCTCAACACGGTTCATGCTCCATTGAGTTGACTTCAGCTTGCCGTTTTACCGGGTGCCCGTCTGCAAAAGCTGCCTTAGGCTTCAACCCGAGTATACGGAACATTTCCATATCTGCGTTAAACTCAGGGTTGGGTGTGGTCAGTAATTTATCACCGGCAAATATTGAATTGGCGCCAGCCATAAAACACATGGCCTGCTCAGCCAGCGAAAGCTCCAGCCTGCCCGCCGATAAACGTACGGCCGAATTCGGCATCACAATTCTTGCAGTAGCTATCATACGTACTAACTCATCAAACGATACCTTTTTATTTTCAGCCAGCGGTGTGCCTTCTACCGGTACCAGTGCATTCACAGGTACAGACTCAGGATGCATTGCCATGGTGGCAAGGGTGTGCAGCATTCCTATGCGGTCGTCGTTCGTTTCTCCCAGCCCTATGATACCGCCGCTGCAAACCGAGATACCTGCTTTACGCACGTTTGCAATGGTGTTTAACCGGTCATCGTAGGTGCGCGTAGTGATCACTTCGTGATAATGTTCTGCAGAAGTATCTATGTTATGGTTGTAGGCATACAGTCCGGCATCAGCCAGCCTTTGAGCCTGGTATTCATTCACCATACCCAGGGTGCAGCAAACTTCAAGGTCCAGTTTATTTACTTCCTTCACCATTTCCAGTACACGGTCGAAATCGCTATTATCCCTCACCTGCCGCCATGCCGCCCCCATACAGAAACGCGATGCGCCACCTGCCTTAGCCTTGCCTGCAGCTACCAGTACTTCATCCAGTTGCATCAGGGCTTCTACCTTTACCCCGGTCTGGTACCTTGCCGCCTGCGGACAATAACCGCAATCTTCCGAGCAGCCGCCTGTTTTTATAGACAGCAGGCTGCTTATCTGCACCTCTCCGAAAGTATGGTATTTGCGATGCATCATGGCAGCATCCAATACCAATGAAAGCAAAGGACGGTCAAATATCTCCGCTATCTCTTCGCGCGTCCAGTTATTGCGAATATCATTCATGTATAGAAATGAATTTAGACTGCGAAACTATTTGTTTTTTGGCAGGAAATAAAATTGTGGTAAAATACCTTTCGTATTATCGTTTTAAGATAACAAAAGATGTGAAAGTAATAATTTCTTTGCGGGAAAAAATTCTATAATTTTGCATTATGAATGAAAAAATTCTAAAAAAAATTAAGCATTTCCAGCAAATGGCCAAAAGTCCTGCTGCTATTGGTCATAAAAAAAATATTGAAACATTCAGAAGTGATAATAGCCTCTCAAAGGCAATAAGAAATTCAAAAGAAGCCGCCATTTTTTTAAGTGAAGTAAATGCGATAGTAAAGGCTGCGACAAAAAAATGAATATGAATTTTACGTCCCCGGAAAGTCTCCCGTCCTTTAGGGAACCTGGCATCATAAGAGCTCTGTAGCTGATATTTTCATTCTACTTTTATCTTCTCCATAATCTCATTTATACCCAGCTTGTACTGGTGAGTATACCAAACCCGTACCTGCTCTACAATAAAGAAACTCGCGTTGGGACAGAGAACTTCAATTTTGAACAACCAAAAACCTGTACGAACTTTAGCTCCAGAATAATCCGGGTCAATAAAATGGATAAGAAATATACAGTTCAGGTTGATGATAATTATCATTATATGGACGAAAGCGAAAGATATGCCGCTGGCTCGTATTCAACGCTTGAAGAAGCAATAAAAACATGTGAAGAGATAACGATAGATAGTTTAAAGAGCTTTTATGAATCGGGAATAACTGCCGGTAAGCTATCGGCTCAATGGGCGATGTTTGGTGAAGACCCTTATATCACTGGCGATGTTGATCAGGTGGAATTTTCCGCAAGAAAATTTGTTTCCGAAGAATTATGTAATCAGATCATTAAAGAAATTGAAGGTGGAGATGCCCATCAAGCTCCGGGGCTATAGAATAAACTCAACACCATCTGACACTGATCGCTGCGTCTACGCCGGGTTGCGTGCAGGCCCTTGATATAGCTGAGGGATAAGTGCTGCCGGTCGCAGACCCTGCCTACCGGCAGGCAGGCTTCGTTTTATCGGTGATTTAAGTATGGAAGACTTAAACCAGGGCGGGGTGTCTAGCTTCATCCTTCAATACAGAAGCGTCTGCTTCCGAAAAACATATTTACAACTGTGACGTCCCGGCACAAGGTTCCGCTAATTCGGGGGGCTTATGACTTCATATCATATACCTTCATAAACGCTGCCGGCGTTGTTACCGTCAATATGGAAAGGGCGCTTTTATAATCCTTAATGTCAGAGGTTATAAAATAATCTATTCCTTTTATTTCAATGGCTGTATAATATTGAACTGCATCTTCCATGTCCTTAAAGGCAGAAGATAATGCTATCTCAAAGGATATATTGCCGGGGTTGATGAGCTTTGTAAAACTAAGTATGGAATAAGTATTTTCAATAATTTCACTCCTCGGTAATTTATAAGTACCCATTACGTACAGAAGGTTTAAAACCGAGGAAGCTGATGTGAAAACTTCTACAGCGCCTTCCTCAGCAAGTTTAAATATATCCTTTGCACATTCCCGGCCGGAGCCGCGCTGCATTAAAAAATCGAGGTAAACATTGGTGTCAATAAATAATTTATACGCCATACTTTTTCTTTAGGTAATTTTCTTTTATTTCTTTCCATTCTGTATTAGCAGGCACTTTTCGGTTTAAAGCGCCACTCAGTTTATCTACCGCCGATGGTTTATTGATACCGGTAATTGAGTTCAAATATTCTTCTACAATTTTACTAATACTTTTCCCTCTTTTTTCAGATAGGATTTTAGCACGTTCAATGGTTTTATGCTCAATGCTTAATGTTAGCTTGGTTGTCATTGCAGGACTTTTATATACAAAAGTACGTATAATTTTAAGGATACGTATAGTGAAAAAACAGAGAAAATTGGCTTGTTGGCCACAGTTGCCTGAAGGACCGGCTCTGTTACTCCATCCGCAGGCTAACTACTTTAGACTTACTACTTTAGACTCACATTTAGGGTTAAAGACCTACTTTTGCAGCTAAATCTTAAAAAAATATGAACAAAACGTTCATTGCATTGATTACTGCTGCGTCTTTTATGACGGCGTGCAATACATCCGGCCCCAGGGATGCTG
>CAIMDZ010000223.1 GCA_903839875.1 uncultured Bacteroidota bacterium | reverse complement strand
TCGCCTACTACCAGGTAATTCAGTTTACTGCTCATACCCCCGAGT
The DNA here is from genome assembly GCA_903839875.1 of uncultured Bacteroidota bacterium. Lineage (GTDB taxonomy): Bacteria > Bacteroidota > Bacteroidia > Chitinophagales > Chitinophagaceae > Nemorincola. The sequence continues at coordinate 27,247 of CAIMDZ010000223.1, read as the reverse complement.
ATTGATCCACCTTTACTTTCTACGATACCTTCCGCATCACTGCGTTTGAAGTGGCTGAGTGTGCCGGTGAATAAAAATGTTTTTCCGGCAAGCTCACCACTTGCTGTGCTTTGGTCCTTATGTTCATTCACCAGGTTCACACCTGCCTTTTCCAGTTTGTCAATGATGTCCCTGTTCTCTTTGATTGCAAAAAAGTCAACTACAGAGGTGGCTACTTTGGGCCCTACATCTTCAAGGGTAGACAACTTTTCAACATCCCAGTCATACAGGTCCCTGATATGCGAAACGGCAGAGGCAAGCGTTTTTGACGTTGTCTCACCCACAAACCTTATACCCAGGCCGTATATCACCCTGTTCAAAGGTTGTATTTTGGATTGCTCAATTGCCTGTTTCAGGTTGGTGATGGACTTTTCTCCAAAACCCTCCAATTGCTTTACTTTTTCCCAATCTATATGATAGATACCTGGGATATCAGGCAGTATTCCTTTTTCAAAAAACTTCTGCACATTGGCAGCTCCAAAGCTGCGGATATCCATCGCATCCTTACTGGCAAAGTGCATCATTCTTTCCACCACCTGCACCGGACAGTTGAGGTTTATGCACCGCCAGGCAGCTTCTTCCGGTTGTTTTTCCAGTTTACTTTTGCATACGGGGCAATGAGTCGGAAATACTATTTCCCGCTCTTTTCCGGTTCGTAATTCCACCAGGGGTTTAACTATGTAGGGTATAACATCACCGGCACGCTCCACCAACACAGTATCTCCTATACGCACATCTTTTTCCCGTATCACATCTTCATTGAATAATGAAATGGAACTAACAGTAACGCCACCTATCGGCACAGGTTCTATTTTAGCCACAGGTGTAATTGCCCCTGTTCTCCCCACCTGGAATTCCACATTCAGCAGCTTACTCGTGCCCTGCCTCGCTTTAAATTTATAAGCCACTGCCCAGCGAGGATGGTGTGAGGTCATCCCCATTTTATCCTGCATGGCAAAGTCATTCACCTTTATTACCAGTCCGTCCACTTCAAAAGGCAGATTGTCGCGCCTGCCTTCAAATTCATGGCAGAATTTGATCACTTCGTCTATATGCTTAAACAACTTCATCTCCTTTGCCGGAGTGGGAAAACCAAGACTGTACAGCCATTGCAATGATCCAAAGTGTGTACTCAACTGCTTTGGCCTTTCATGACCCTTTTCAAGTGTATAATAGCTGATGTGGTATAATGTTCCGTTCAGCCCACGTTTTTTTACTTCAGCAGGGTCCAGTATCCTTAGCGTGCCAGACGCTGCATTTCGCGGGTTTGCCAGCGGCGACAACCCTTCTGCTACACGCTGCTTATTGAATGCTTCAAAAATGTTTTTATGAATCACAATCTCCCCTCTTATCTCAATCTGCTTTATCCCTTGTTTTGCCAGTTTTGCCGATAAAGGAATAGATTTGATCTGTCGTATGTTTGCGGTAACATCCTCCCCCATTACCCCATCGCCACGTGTAGCCCCTCTGGTAAGATAATCATCTTCATAGATCAGCGATATACTGGCGCCATCATACTTTGGTTCCACACAGTATTCAATATCATCTGTTCCCGCAAACTCACGGCATTTGCGGTCCCAGTCGGTCAGGTCTTCGGCATTGTAGGTATTATCAAGGCTCAGCATGGGCACCAGGTGGCTCACCGTAGGGAATCGTTCACTCAATCCTTTTGCTACACGTTGTGTGGGTGAATCGGCTGTAACTAGTTCAGGATATTTTTCTTCCAGTTGGGTCAGTTTCTCAAACAGGTCGTCATATTCCGAATCCGAGAGTACCGGATCGCTTTGCACATAATATTTCCAGTCGGCATAGTTGACGACCTCCCGGAGCTGTTCGGTGGTATCCTTCGTTTTAACTCCGTCATGTTTTAATAAATGTTTGGCTTGTTCATACAAGCGGTGCTCATCCTTTTGGGTGTACATAGTGCAAAGTAAATAAGTTTTAGATTTTGAAGGTAGTGGGATCCATGAAATCTGACTACCTGCATGCTTTTTTGATTTTATAGAATTAGTATCTTTGGATTAAATACAAATAGTAAAACTCCCGAAATGCCAGAGAAGGTTAAGCCAAAAAAAAGAATAAATGAAGGATATAATAGGAAGAAAAACTATACTTTTTTTTATGTGTTGCCCCCCTTTAATAGCTAGTTGCTATGCGGTATTTATGAAAGGAATAGGACTAACCGGTTTAGTTAGTTTCGTTTTGTTCTGGTCGTTTCTTTCTTTAGTGTTTGGCATTATTAATTTTAAAGTAATAACCTTTGATACCTATTCCATAAAAAGCATAGCTATATTTAATCCTTTTGCAAAGAAAATTCGTGTTGAATACGATGATATTGAGAAAATCGTATTTAATACAGATTTTTCTGTAGGTAGTACGGTTTTATCAATATTCACTTTGAAAGTACAATACGATATATATGTATTTTTAGCATCGTTCGAGCAAAGAAAGCTAAATGAATACATTAAAAAGCGCAATATACCATTTGAGGTCTTATATTAATGGCTTTAAATGGGTTGGCTGGATACTTCTGATAGTAAATCTAAAACGAGTAAAAAAGTAAAACAAACACTATGACAGTCGCCGCAATAAAAAAGCTCAAAATGTATATTGATGATGTGGATGATTAAAAAGTAAAGCTCTATGCAATTCTGGAAGATGATATTGAACAAAACTTATCATTTACGCTTACAAAAGAACATTTGAAAATCCTGGACGAAGAACATGCATTACACATCAGCGGAAAAACCAAATCATATAGTTGGGTAGAAGCAAAAGATATTATCAGAAGACAATTATTTTCAGATGAAGAAACGCATAAAATCATTTATCACCTTTAACCGAACCGAACGGCTTGGCCTGGTTGTTTTAAGCGCCTTATTGCTGATCTTAATTGCTGTCCGCGCTACCATGTCTTTATGGACGCATCCAGACGTTGATAAAGAAAGTGAAAATAAATTAGTTGCCGCATGGGAAACCTATAAACGTAGCCAGCCAGCGCCTAAATCTACCGATACCATTGATCAGACTAAAAAAGATTTCCAGGATGCTTTCGATGAAAATCATACAACATTACCTGACACTATTGACATAAACACCACTGACTCCGCCACCCTCGTGCGGCTTAAAGGAATCGGCCCGGTTACCGCTGGTAAAATTATATTCCGAAGGGAAAATCAAGGTCCATATACCAATATTGAGCAGTTGAAGGAGGTAGGCTCATTTTCATCTTCTACCTTTGAAGTACTAAAAAAACACTTAATAATTAAATCTAAGAAATAAGGATTACTACCCTGATTTTTTCTCTATACTTTTGACACTTAAAAATTATTAATGGGTGTACCTATTCATTTTTCCCGTTTACCACAACTACTCCTCTTTCTACTTTTTACTTTCTACTTTCTACTTTCTCACATTAGTTCCCTTCAAAAAAATGTCGTAAAATTGCTGCAATAATATACCGATATATAGAATAATATGGATTTTAACAAAACTGATGCGCAAGGTTCGATAGCAGAGATGATTCGTGATTTCGCAAACAAATACATCCGCCCCTATATGATGGAGTGGGATGAAACACAAAAATTTCCTGTAGACCTTTTTCATAAACTTGGTGAGCTTGGCCTTATGGGTGTGCTCGTACCAACTGAATACGGCGGCTCCGGCCTCGGCTACTTTGAATATGTTACCGTTATCAGTGAGCTGGCAAAAGTCTGTGGCTCAATAGGCCTTTCAGTTGCTGCGCATAATTCCTTATGCACCGGCCATATCATGTACTTCGGCAATGAGGAGCAAAAGAAAAAATACCTGACTAAACTGGCAACCGGCGAATGGATAGGCGCATGGGGTCTTACTGAAGCAAATACCGGCAGCGACTCTGGCAATATGCGTTGCACTGCAACTAAGGATGGTAACGACTGGGTGCTGAATGGTACAAAAAACTGGATCACCCATGGTATCAGTGGCAATGTATGCGTAGTACTTGCACGCACTGGTGAACCGCGTTCAAAAAACAACAGCACCGCATTTATTGTTGAGCGCGGCACACCGGGATTTTCAGCCGGTAAAAAAGAAAACAAGCTGGGCATGCGTGCCAGCGAAACTGCAGAATTGATATTTGATAATTGCCGCATTTCCGATGATCAGCGGATGGGACCTGTCGGTGATGGTTTTATCCAGGCGATGAAAGTATTGGATGGTGGTCGTATCTCCATAGCTGCATTAGCGCTTGGTATTGCCAAAGGCGCTTACGAAGCTTCTTTGAAATATTCTAAAGAGCGTCACCAGTTCGATCAGCCGATTTCAAATTTCCAGGCTATCGCGTTTAAGCTCGCTGATATGGCTACAAAGATTGAAGCTGCCGAATTGCTTATCTACCAGGCTTCTGATATGAAAAACCGGGGCGAAAAAATGTCCAAAGAATCTGCAATGGCAAAGTATTATGCCTCAGAAGCTGCGGTCCGTATTTCCACCGATGCTGTGCAGATATTCGGCGGATATGGTTATACCAAAGATTTCCCTGTTGAAAAATACTACCGCGACAGCAAGCTTTGTACTATAGGTGAGGGTACTTCTGAAATACAGAAACTGGTGATCTCAAGAGAAATACTGAAGGGGTAATCCCAGGAACGGTGTCAACGTTCCCTTTCTATTTTCTTACAAAATATAGCCACTCAAAAATACCTTGGGCATGGTCTGATCTTTTAGTCAATGTCAGGTCAGAAGCGGTATTGTTGACTATAAAGAAGGTAGTAGTATCATTGAATTTTCCACCAATCCACACGGAGTCGTATTTAATATACCATTGAAAAGGTTCGTCGGGTTCTTTCTTGCCATTGTAAGATGCATATAAGGTACCCGTACCATCATTATTGAACAAATATTCATAATCCTGTGACGCAGAAACATTACTCATTTCATCACTTGCTATTATTCCATTATTGTTATAGTCAGCTCCTGTTTTTGCAAGTTTCCATCTGCCGAGAATTTTAGTATAGGGATTATCTGCTTCTTTTTTCCTGCAGCTGTCCATAACAAAAGCAAGGACTACAATGGCGAGACAATATAATATTATGTGTTTTCTCATTACTGTCAAATCATTACTGCTGATTAATCCTTAAGGGTATCATTGCAAATTTACAAATAAATATAATGCAATGTAATTATCTTCAATAATTAACATTACAGCAATAATAATGCCAGTAATCCCTATATGGCAAGGTGCAGACCATGAAAATCAATTAAAGACCCGCACTTATCCTTACAATTCTACAGCACCACAGGCTGTACCAGGTTACTTTTTTGCGGATAATCTGTATTGAAATGCAGCCCCCTGCTCTCCTTTCTGAACTGTGCACCCTTTACTATCAGGTACCCGATTGTTATCAGGTTACGCAATTCACATAACTGCGGAGAAAGGGTTGCAGTCTTATATAATTCCTCTGTTTCTTTATGCAACAGGTCAATACGGTTCATAGCCCGCTGAAGACGGATATCATTGCGCACAATCCCTATGTAATCACTCATTACCTGCTGAAGTTCTTTCAGGCTTTGCGTAATTAATATCATTTCATTTGGCTCGTTGGTACCCGAAGCATTCCAATCCGGCACATCTTCATTAAAGGCCAGATTACAAATACTATCAGATACAGCTTCCGAACATCTGTGGGCAAATACGAGCGCCTCCAGCAGCGAATTGGAAGCCAGGCGGTTTGCCCCGTGCAAACCGGTGCTGGAGCATTCTCCGCAGGCATACAGATTCATTATTGAAGACCTGCCCATTTCATCCGTCTTTATGCCGCCGCAGCAATAATGCGCGGCAGGCGCCACCGGAATCATCTGTTCAAAAACATCAATGCCGATTTTCATGCACCGGGCATAAATATTCGGGAAGTGGGCAAGAAATTTTTCCTTATCCATCTCCCGGCAGTCGAGGTACACATGTTCTGTACCTGTCTTTTTCATTTCGCTGTCAATTGCCCTTGCAACAACATCGCGCGGAGCCAGATCAGCACGAACATCATAGTTCGCCATAAACGCCTTCCCGTCTTTATTCCTTAATTTTCCGCCATCGCCGCGCACAGCTTCTGTTATCAGGAAAGATGGACTCACACCCGGCTCAAACAAGGCGGTGGGATGAAATTGAATGAATTCCATATTCTCTATCCTTCCCTTCGCCCGGTACACCATAGCTATTCCGTCACCGGTGGCTATTCTCGGGTTGGTGGTGGTCCGGTACACCTGGCCCACACCGCCTGAGGCCATAAGTGTGCAGCAGGCAAGTATCTTCTCAATATTATTATTCTGCAGGTTCAGGGCATATACTCCGTAGCAGGTAATATCCGGTGTTGACTTGGTGACCAGGTAACCTAGGTGATGCTGTGTAATAATATCAACTACAAACCAGTGATTATGGATGTGAATATTGGGGAAGTGTTTTGTTTCTTCCACCAGCGCCCTTTCAATTTCAAACCCTGTTATGTCTTTATAATGCAGTATCCTGAATTCTGAATGGCCGCCTTCCTTGCCACGCATATAGTCACCCTCTTTATCCTTGTCAAATTTCGTTCCCCATTCTATTATTTCATTTACACGTTGCGGCCCCTCCTTAACAACGATTTCCACAATCTTTTCATTGCATAATCCGTCGCCCGAAACTAGGGTATCTTCAATGTGCTTCTGAAAACTGTCATGCTCAGGGTCATTCACCACAGCTATCCCGCCCTGTGCATACTTGGTATTGCTTTCATCCGTATTTGCCTTGGTAAGTATCGTTACTGTCTTATCCGGAAACCGGCGGGCTACCTTTATAGCGAAGGTCAGTCCGGCAATCCCCGACCCTATAATAAGAAAATCTGTTTTCAGCATAACTATCTGTCGTTCGACTATGCAAAGGTAATGGGAATATTAGGTTTTTGTTGTCCCGGTAAATACCATCAATAGGAAAATGGTAAAATTATTGTAGTCCCGGCATGGTAACTACTATTTCACTTCAGCCTGCCGACAGGCAGGTGGCGGTGGCACCGTTCATCTTTGAATATCTATATGGCATAAGGAGTGCAGCGACGAAATCCCGCTTTTTTGCGGGACGCTTCAACAACATATCGCTATTCTACAAAACATGAGTTGAAAACAATACGTAGCCTGTTGTTCCGGATTGTAAAAAAACAAAGCATGAAAACTCATCACTACATCCACGTAGGCACCGCTGCGATAAGGAATATAGCCAGGTATATGAGTGCCAATACAAGGCCAATAATGGCCATAGCATTGCCAGCTCTGAGGGTAATATAGGATGTGGTGGTGTACTGGTCGGGATTACCGGCAAAACGCCTGCTTTCTTTTTTCGCGATTATCATTGCCACTATGCTGCTGACAAGGCCCAAAAAACCATAGCATAAGCACCCGATTATAGATATCACACCCAGCGTGAGCACCACATTTGCATAGGGCAGGTTTTGCTGCGGGTTATAATTTTGTGAGCCGGAATAAGTGTTCTGATAATCTGTTTGGGATGTATAGTTGGAGTATGGATCCTGCCAGGAGCCGGCGCTCTCTGAATTTGAGTAAGTATCCTGGTGATCTTCAGTGCTGTCTTCAGAAACGCGTTGCCAACTGGTATCTACTTTATTACCAAAGTAGTATTCGTAATTTTGCTTTTTATAAGGATCGGATAGTATAGCGTGGGCTTCGTTAATTTCTTTAAACCGCTCTTCAAAATACTGATCACCATTATGTTTATCTGGATGATATTTAATGGCCAGTTTCCAATACGCCGCTTTAATTTCCTGCGCTGTAGCGTTTTTGCTGATTCCTAATGTGAGGTAATGATCTTTCAAGAGGCTACGGATTGGTTTTAAAAGTAGTAAAATTCTATACTCATTCCCCTATTAATTTTATCTTTATAATCCTAAAGCATTCATTATGCGCCGTTTATTATTCCTGCTCGTCTTAATAGGATCCTTTTATTTCACTCATGCCCAAACCATGAAGTGGCATTACAACCTGAAAGATGTTTCTTTCGGGCAGACTGCTGCTAAGGATGTGGATGGCGATGGCAAGCTGGAGCTGATATTCAGCACTTACTGGAACGATAGCTGTGTATATTGTCTCAATTCGGAGAATGGCACCCTGAAATGGAAGCACAGGCAACCGGGGCTGGGTGGCGGGTGCAATGATGCCGGCCCTCTTATTTTCGACCCTTTTATGAATGGCAATTATAAGGTGGTGATACCGGGGTCGTGCATGGATACTACTTTTTGTGTGGATGCCGATTCGGGCTATGTGCAGTGGAAAACGATTACGGGTGGAGGCGACTCTCCGCCAAGTAGCGGAGATATAGACGGAGATGGATTTCCGGAGGTGCTGCATGGTACGTTCTTTGGGGATGTACAGTGCCTGAACGGGCAGACAGGGGCTAAGAAATGGACTTTGCTGGTGGATACGAATCATGCGATAGAAAGTGAACCAACTATCATGCGCAATGGCAGCGAACTGGACTTTGTAGTTGCCACCTGGGATTTTACCTATGACAGCAACCGTATTGCCTGCTACAAAGCCAGCAATCATAGTCTGAAATGGAAACAATATACCCACAACCTGCTGTATCATGGACCGGCTACGGGCGACCTGTTCAGGGATGGGCAAAAGGAAGTGGTAATCGGAGATTATGACGGCTACCTGTATTGCATACGCACCAGTGATGGTGCGCTGATGTGGAAGGACTCCGTTTCGAAACTGGCGGGTGGCTATATAGGCGCACCGGTGACACTGGCAGATATTAATAACGACGGCTACCTGGATGTGATATACATGGACGGCACCATGGTAAGGGCAGTAAACCGGCACGACTCTACCCTATGGACTTATACACCGCCGGGTGACTTTACCAACTTCAGAGGCGCTGTGGTGGCCGATGTGAATAATGATAATTACAAGGATGTAACTTTCTGCACCAATTATGGCAAAGTAATATCGCTGGACGGGCTTACCGGCGCGGTTATCCGCACCTTCGACCTGAAGAACTATGCTTATACTGTATTGGGCGATACCAGCAGCATCTTTGAAGTAGATAATGCACCTATAATAGCTGACTTTGATAATGACGGTATGCTGGACCTATTCATTATAGGCGGAAAAGGCCGCAGTGACAGCACTACCCAGACGGATTATGGTTATGCTTTTTGCCTGTCGTGGGGTGTGGGTAAGGGTCCGGCGTGGACGATGTTCAGGCACGATGAGCGGCGTACCGGCTGTCTTTGCGATACCAATGGGGTACCGCTTGAAACTCCGCTTGTAATGAACAGGAGTAGCATAAATACTGTGGTATCCCCAAACCCTACGAATGGGAATTTCAATGTTTCGTTTACATTGCCTTCGGCCATGTACGTAGAGGTGTCAATTACTGATATGACGGGGCGGCAGGTGGCGCCACCGGAGATCAAATATTGTGGTGAAGGGTTTAACAATGTTTATTTTACGGGTGGCTTGAATGACGGGATTTACCTGGTACGTGTTTATGGGGAAGGGGTGAGTGAGGTGAGAAAGGTTGTGGTGGAGAGGTAGGGGCCTCTCCCGGCCTCTCCAAAGGATAATGCCTCTAATTTAAAATCCTACATCCCCCTATGTCCCCTTCCGCCAACGCACACGTCTTCGCTATAAGGGGGGATTACGCCTGTTTCAACCATTTGGCTGAGTCATTTGATTTAACTTTTTCTTTTTAAGTTAATGACCTTACTCCAAAAGGGAGGTGAGGTGGAATGAGTAACCTATCCAGCTTTAAGGGAAAAATATCTCGGTGGAATAGAAGCCGTTTTGGGCATCAGGGAAAAAATTGAGGCGGTGGGTATGTTCGTCGTCGTAGATGCCACCGTTGTAGGTTGCTACTGCATGTTTGTCAACGGAGTCCTGTTCAGGTTTGTTTAAGGGCTTGAATTGTTGTTTAAACTTTACTTCAGATAGCTCCCATGCGTGGTCGTCGTCGTAAAGACTAATATAGATTTTTCCGGTGCCGGCAGTTTTTACAATGTCGTGAATTACGTATTTACAATAGGTTTTGTAATTGTCTTTTGCGGGGTCTATATGCCTGATTACTGCGCTGTAGGTAACGAAAGGATCGTGTCCATCATCTTCCCGATGAAGAATATAAGCGTACAACTTCTGACTGTCACCGGTGGAATCTACTATGCGGTAGGGAAAGGTTACTTCGGTTGATGGTTGTGGTTGCTTTACCCTGTACTTTCTGGCAAAGTCCATTGCGGCCAGAACCGTGATGATTGACACGACAGCTACTACAATGAAAATCAATACACTATAAGGCCTTGGTTGTGACATGTAAGAATCTGTTCCTGTGCCCGAAATTAAGAAAAAGATGCCTACCATAAATTCGATTTATTTTTATATATTAATTGGGAAGAACCGGCTTTTTTAACTTTTCTTAAATCTGAAACGATTTTCAGAAAATTTTAAGTTTTTCACTCTTGCCATATAAGCGGTGGAACGGCTATATTTGTGTGCCTTAAATAACTTGCATTGTTACATTATTACTTAAGACTAACGACTTATTACTTACGACTAACATGACCACAGCGGAGATACTAAAAAAGGTTAGAAGAATAGAAATAAAAACGAAGGGGCTGAGCAATCATATCTTCGCCGGAGAATACCATTCTACATTTAAGGGGCGGGGAATGTCATTCAGCGAGGTAAGGGAATATATACCGGGGGATGATGTAAAGTTCATTGACTGGAACGTAACGGCCCGGTTTTCACACCCTTATGTTAAGGTATTTGAGGAAGAACGGGAACTGATAGTCATGCTGCTGGTGGACATAAGCAGCAGTTCGCTGTTTGGCACACAGAAACAATTGAAACGTGACCTGATCACTGAACTTGGAGCTGTATTGTCATTTTCGGCCACTACCAATAATGATAAAGTAGGCGTAATTTTCTTTAGCGACAAGGTGGAGCAGTACATACCGCCAAAGAAAGGAAAAAGCCATATACTGAGGATTATACGCGAATTGATAGCGCTGGAACCTAATCACCGCGGCGATACAAATGTGAGCGTGGCGCTTGAATTCCTGAATAATGTGTTGAAGAAACGAACTATCACGTTTTTACTGAGCGATTTTGTAAGTCCTCCATACGACAATGCATTACAACTGGCAGCCAGGAAACATGATATGGTGGGTATGCATATTTATGATAAGTATGACAAAGAGTTACCATCGGCAGGTTTGGTGCAGGTACTTGATTCAGAGACTGGCCAAAGCTTTTGGGTGGATACAGATAATAAGGCAGTCAGGACAAAGTACGCTGCAGAATTCGATGAAAAGAACAAATATTGTATACAGTCTTTCAGGAAGAGCGGGGCATCATTATTGCATGTACGAACTGATGAAGACTATGTAAAAATACTCCAGGGATATTTTAAGGGAAGGTAGTGAAGGTGGAAATGTGGGTAATGTGGAAATTTGAAAATGACCCGTATTGAAATAATAAATGCACTCATAGACTTAATGTAGTTTTAAAATGTCATTATTAAGAACTGGTAGAACAGGCAGTAAAGATTGGGGGTTAACGAATGGATTCATGCATATGTTGAGCAGTGCGGGAAAGGCCTGTGGGTGCTCTTACCTGGCGCTGTTGCCGGTGTTTTCGTCATTGGTTGGTTATGCGCAGGACACTACAAAAAGGCCGGCCACTATGCCTGATGTAACAGTAAGTGCAAAAATAGATGCCAAACAAATTGTTATCGGAGACCAGGTGCGCGTGTTTCTTGAAGCTACCAACCTTCCATCAGGTTTTGTATTGCACTGGCCTGTGATACCTGATACTTTTAATAATCTTGAGGTAGTAAACAGAGGCAAAATTGATACTATTAAACAAGGCGATAAAATATTGTATAAACAACGGTTGCTGATTACCGGTTTTGATTCAGGGTTATTTAAGATACCACCGTTTCTCTTCAACTACACATCCAATCAGGGTGGTTCTTTTGTTGCGCCAACCGATTCATTTTTACTGATGGTTCAGACAGTGGCGGTTGATACTACTAAGGGATTTAAGGGCATTAAAGGTATAATTTATGTGAAAGGTTCCTGGCTGGATTATATATGGTGGATAGCCGGGGGAATAGTGCTTGTTTTACTTACTGTCTTTGTGGCTTGGTATTTTCTGAAAAATAAAAAAGAAGCGCCTAAACCACAAGGTCCTGTTGAATCTTTGCAGGATTATGTGTTAAGGTTGCTTTCTAACCTGGACAAACGCCAGCTTTGGCAAAAAAAGCAGGTAAAGGAATATTATGTAGAATTGACCGGCATTGTAAGAAACTATATCGAAAAAAGGTTCAGGACTGCAGCAATGGAACTGACGACAGATGAAATGCTTACCAAGGTGCAAACCCACCCTCAGATGCTACCCTACTTCGATCTGCTATCACAAATATTGACTACTGCCGACCTTGCGAAATTTGCGAAATTCCAGCCTTTGCCACAGGAACATATGGACACAATGGAACGTGCGAAGGAATTTGTGGATAAATCAAGGCCGCTCCCGGTAGCCCCGATAGCTATCGGGGGGACTGAACCAACAAACAACGACAACCCAACTGCAAAAACATGATAAGTTCATTCTTTGACTGGTTACAAACAACATTCGCTCATCCGTTTTTCTTTGCGTTGCTGCTGCTTATACCATTTATTATATGGTGGCAAATAAGCAGCAAGAGAAAAGACAACCCGGCACTGAGATTAACCACATTAAAAGGGATTCCGGCAGGGAATTCAGGGCTTAAAGCTCAGTTAAGGCCGGTTTTGTTTGTGCTTAGAATAATTACCCTTGCAGCGCTTATTATTGCACTTGCAAGGCCACATACCAGCAACTCAAAGAAAAACATAGAGACCGAAGGAATAGATATTGTTCTGTCATTAGACCTTTCAGGGAGTATGCTTGCTGAAGATTTTAAACCAAACAGGGTTGAAGCTGCAAAAGCAGTAGCTATGAAGTTTGTTGACGACCGGCCAACTGACCGGATAGGCCTAGTAGTATTTGCCAGTGAAAGCTTCCCTATGTGCCCGGTGACAATGGAACATGGCGTTTTGAAGGAAGATATAGGAAACCTGAAAGTCGGTTTACTGGAGCAACAGACCGGCATTGGCCTTGGCCTTGCATCGGCAGTAAACCTGCTGCGATCAGCTAAAGGGAAAAGCAAGGTGGTCATTCTAATGACAGATGGTGTAAACAACGTTTCATCGCCGGTGAGTCCGCTGACTGCACTGGAGATCGCCAAATTGTATAAAGTAAGGGTATATACTATCGGGATAGGTACCAATGCTCCAAATGCGTTATTGCCGGTACCTACGCCAAATGGCATTCAAAAAGTAAATATGCCGGTAGAAATTGATGAAGCATTGCTAGGTCAGATTTCTGCTCAGACGGGCGGCAAGTATTTCAGGGCAACAAGCAATAAATCGCTGGAAGGTATTTACAAAGAGATTGATAAACTTGAAAAAACAAAAGTAGACATTTCCGTACAGGTCAGATATGTTGAAAAATTCTTCCCTTTTGCGATGATAGCGGTTATTTGTCTTGCTCTGGAAATACTGCTGAGGAACACGCTATTCAGGACCATTACCTGATTTGGAACCTGCATTAATTAAACAGGTTTATACATAATTATTTCATAATGTCTACAACCTATTGTTTTGTGTGTATATTTATCTCCCTCAAAAGGTCTCCTTATGAAATTTGATCGCAGGAATTTTATTAAATCAGCCACAGTTCTGGCTGTATTAACTTTGAAGGAAATGCAGTCGCTTGCTGCTGCGCATCAAATTAAAAATGAAGGTAAAACTATTGATGATGATGACGACACCTATTGGCATAATGTGCGCCAGTTGTTTCCTCTCACAAAGGATTGGACCTACCTGAATAACGGTACATTCGGTCCATCACCATACCCGGTAATTGATGCCATGCGCACCGCGCAAATGGATGCTGATATCAACGGCAACTATGGCAGCTATGATGAAACGCCTCCGAAAATTGCAAAATTCGTAGGCGCCGACCGTGATGAAATTGCGCTCACGCATAATGTTACCGAAGGAATAAATATTGCCTGCTGGGGAGTGCCATTAAAGAGAGGAGATGAGGTAATCTTAACCACCCATGAACACGTTGGTAATTGCGCACCATGGATGAACCGTCAGAAGCTGCATGGAATTGTAATCAGAAAATTCACACCGGCGCCAACCGCGGCAGAAACGCTGAACAGGATAAATTCGCTGATAAGCCCTTATACCCGTGTTATTGCCATACCGCATATACCATGCACACAGGGCCAGGTATTACCTGTTAAAGAGATATGCCAGCTTGCAAAAGACAAGGGGCTGTTTTCATTGATAGATGGAGCGCATGGCGCAGGAATGATGCCACTTGATCTGCATGATATGGGCTGCGACACTTATGCATCATGCAGCCATAAATGGATGCTGGGACCAAAGGGAACCGGATTCCTGTATGTAAGGAAAGGATTCCAGGATACGGTGCAATCGTATTATGGCGGTGGAGGAACCGATGATGGCAAATGGAACCTGATGACAACCCCGGTCACTATCGGCGGATATGCGCACAGCGCACACCGGTATTTTGGCGGCACACAGGCTAATGGATTATATACCGGGGTAAATGCAGCTATTGATTTTATTGAGACCATAGGACAGAAAAATATCCACAACCGCATAAAAAGTTTAGGCAAGTATACCCAGGGCCGCCTGCTGGAATTTGATGGCAGAGTAGAATTGCTCACGCCAACCGAATCACGCTCCAGGTGTGCAGTAAACGGATTTAGAATAAAAGGTGTTGACTACCAGAAATTTTTTGAAACCTGCGGTAAAAACAAAGTGCGCATCCGGGCTGTACCTGAAATGGGTTTGAACTGCCTGCGCGTTTCCACACACATCTATAACAACAGGGATGAGGTAGATAAACTCATGGGTTTGATCAGGAAGGCGATAGGGTGAGCCAGCAAGGACATTTTTGATGCCGCCACGCAGGCATGGGTATCGGGAAGGTTTTTCATTATTACCTATAATCTTTGAAGTCTTCTAAAGGCTCAACAAAATCAGTGTGCATTTTGAACATACTTTGCCACTGCCAAATTTGGCTTGCGCTGGTTTTTTCTATTATTGTATACTCAAAAACCCTGCGCTGGTTCCAGTTCTTTTGGAAAACCGAGTGATGTCATCCCTTTATTATAGTTTGAGCGAGGGTAATTAATTACCTTTGCATTTAAAATAAACTAATCTTGGTATGAGAAATACTATCCGGTTCGACTGGGCGATAAAAAGGCTGTTGCGCAACAAAGCCAATTTTGGCATACTTGAAGGTTTTTTAAGTGAATTGCTGGGAGAGGACATAAAGATAGAGAACATATTAGAAAGCGAAAGCAATAAGCAAACAGCCGACAACAAAGCAAACCGTGTTGGTCTGCTGGTGCAAAACACTAAAGGCGAACTTATCATTATAGAAGTACAAAGTGATTACATGCAGGATTACCTGATGCGCATGTTATTTGGCACCTCAAAGATAGTGATAGATAATATGGATGCCGGAATGCTATACGGAAAAATAAAAAAGATAATCTCGGTAAATATAGTTTACTTCGATTTAGGGCATGGAGTGGACTATATTTATTACGGCAGCACTAATTTTGTTGGATTGAATAAGAAGGATATTTTAAACCTTTCGCAGCAGGAACAGATAGTGTATCATACAGAGCAAATAGCCAGGATATACCCCGAATATTACATCATTAAAGTAAACCAATTTGACGATATAGCTAAAAATACACTTGATGAGTGGATTAATTTTCTTAAGAATGAAGAAGTAAAAGAAGGTTCTAAAGCTAAAGGGCTTAATGAGGCTAAAGAAAAATTAGACATAATAAAACTTACCCGGGAAGAAAGAATGGAATACGACAGGTATATTGCAAATTGGCGCGATACTGAAAGTGTTACGATTTCTAATTTTATTGCGGGGGAATTGAAAGGGAAAGCAGAAGGAGAAGCAAATAAGGAGCGCTATGCCGATGAAAAAGTGAAACAGAAGGCAATAGAAATGGCGAAAAAATGCAAACAAAAAGGAATGGCAATACGGGATATTGCAGAATTAACAGGGCTAACCGAAGATGAAATTAATAATCTTACAGTGTAATTGAGAATAAGGCGGCACTATTTTACCATATACATAACCTCTTTCACCAACTTTACTGTACGTGGAACATCGGGAAGGTATATTGCAACAAGGTTCGGCGCATAGTGCATGTTTGCATCGGCTGAACAAATGCGGCGGATGGGGGCATCAAGATAGTCGAATGCTTCTTTCTGAACACGGTAGGATATTTCAGATGACACACTGCCAAACGGCCATTGCTCTTCAACGATTACGAGGCGGTTGGTTTTCTTTACCGATTCAACGATGGTTTGCCAATCGAGGGGGCGGATGGTGCGCAGGTCTATAACTTCAGCGCTTATGTTTTCTTTGGCCAGTTCGTCAGCTGCGCCCATAGCTACCTTCATCATTTTGTTGTAGGATACTATGGTAACATCTGTGCCTGCACGTTTAATATCGGCCTTGCCAATTGGAACCAGGTACTCCTCCTCAGGTACTTCACCCTGGTCGCCATAGTGTGTTTCGCTCTCCATAAAAACAACAGGATCCTGTTCACGAATGGCGGATTTAAGCAATCCTTTAGCATCATAGGGATTGATCGTAGAGACCACTTTAAGTCCGGGAACATTGGCATACCAGTTCTCAAAAGCCTGGGAGTGCTGTGCAGCAAGCTGCCCGGCAGAGCCGTTCGGGCCACGGAACACAATGGGGCATGTAAACTGCCCACCCGTCATTGACAGCATTTTGGCGGCATGGTTTACCACCTGGTCAATAGCCAGTTCGGCAAAGTTCCAGGTCATGAATTCTATAATAGGCCGTGTATTATTCATGGCAGCCCCTACCCCTATGGCAGCAAAACCAAGTTCTGAAATGGGTGTATCAATAACCCTTTTAGCGCCAAATTCATCGAGCATACCCTGGCTCACCTTGTAAGCTCCGTTATATTGCGCTACCTCTTCACCCATTAGGAACACAGCCGGGTCACGACGCATTTCTTCTTCCATTGCTTCTCTTAATGCCTGCCTTAATGGTATGGTGCGCATGTTATATGTTATTCAGATGTTTTTGAATTGTGTGCAAAGATAAGGTATGACAACAACATTTTTATTTTGGTTCGGGCTCAAAAGTAATAGTAGTGCTATCATTTTCCTGGTAAAACCTGAGCATCAGTTTTTTACCGGTAAGTTCCAGTATCCTGCATTTGGTGATTCCTTGCGGATTACCAAAACCGGCTTCCTCAATTATAAGGGCGTTCTCTTTATCTATTAACCATTTTCCTTCTTTGGTTTCGTCCCCGGTGGTTATTTCAGCAACACCATCCTTTTTCAGATTGAGGACAGTTTTCATTGAAACATTTTCCTGAGCCATTTTCGCGCTGTCGTATTGTTTTTGCAGTATGTTGCGCATACTATCCATATTTGCGACCCCGTAAATCTGAATATTTAAAGCATCATCATGGCCTTTTCCAATGGTATCAATAAAATTTTTGGTATTTCTGAAAAAACTATCGTTATAAGGATTATCCCATTTAACTACATGCCAGGTACCAATGAGCTTTCGCTCTGTATTGTTGCAGGAAAACAGCAACAATATAAAAATAAAATATAATAATAAGTTGGTAATCCATTTCATTATTTAGAAAATTTATGTACCTTCTAATCCGGTTAATAAAGTAATATCATTGACTTAGAGGGATTTTGTTATATCCCACATCACATTCAACCACCTTCGGGGTTGGTCTGTGTTTTTTGTTTACCGTGGGTTGCACCCACGGCTATTTACATTGAAGCCCTTCATGCTTCCTAAAGTCAATGACATTGGCTTATTAGGGTAAAATTAATTGCAAATTTCGTTATTGTTCTTCATTTGTTCCAAGATACTTTTTTTGCTGCAGGTCATATAGTACGAATGTAGTATCCTGCCTGTTGAGCAAGAACCCTCTGTATCCATTTTCAGGTACCCTGATTGTAAACTTACAAGGATGGAAGGCATGCTGCTGAAAGAGTATTTCAATATGTATTAATCCCGGTGATAATTCAGATAAAATACAATAGTTCTTACCATACCTGGGCATCATTTTACCTTCCATTTTTACATAAAAAGGTGTGGTCTTATCTCCCTGAATATAAACATAGGAGAATGGCTGTGCGGCAGCATGGCAGACAAATAGCAGGGTGCAGACGCTTAAAATAATGGATCGTACTATTTTCCCGGTGATCAACTTTAGTTCGTTTGTCTAATCTGAATATGTTACTTATTGAAAACTACTCCAGTTCAATCAATATAGTCCCTTTTTCTACAGCTGTCTTCTCGTCTACTTTTATTGACTTCACTATTCCAGGTACAGTAGCCTTGAGAATATTCTCCATTTTCATGGCTTCGAGAATAATTAAGCCATCTCCCTTATTAATATGCTGGCCGGGTGAAACAAGAACTTTTAAAACCATGCCGGGCATTGGCGCCTTAATGGGTTCAGCTTTTTTCATGGCTTTCATGTCGAGGCCCATGGTACTAAGCAATAAGTCTATAGGTTCTTTAATAGTGACAATATATTTCCTGCCATTTACCCGTATCAGGGCTTCTTTGGCAGCACGATCTGCATTTTCAATAATAGCAGTATAACTTTTGCCATTCAGGAGTACACTTATTAAACCATTTGGCTGCCAGCTTGCATCAAAATCCACCTTCGCACCATCTATAACAAAATTGTTTTCCTCTCTATCAATCGAAAATGTATTCTTTTCATTTACTGTTAACTGTAACATCAGGTGTACATAATTTTGAACAAAAATAACGATTTGATTTTGGTTCCGGGAGTGTTTTTAGATTCTCTCTGTGAAAACTATATTATTCTTTGGTAAAAACAGTTTTTAACGATTTGTCAGTTGGCCTACGATTCTTTCATATTTGCTTACAGAATCGGCGTAACCAATTCCTCTGTACGTATCGGCCAGCGCCTGGTTCACCGAAATATTACGCGGATTTTTCGCCAACAGATTACTAAATATAACGATTGCAGAGTCATATTTAGTCAGCTTCAGGTAACAAACCCCGATATTGCCATAGGTATGTTCATCGTGATTAACATCAAACTGGCGTCTAAACAATTCCAGCGCCTTCCGGTAGTCGCCGCGATAAAAATAAATATACGAGAGCTTCTGAATAACAATTTTACTATTGGGACTTATTCGCAATGCAATGTTAAAATGTTCAATAGCCGAATCAACATCGTTAAGAGATAAAAAAGCATTAGCCATCCTCGCCTGTTCATTTTCATTATTCGGGAGTATTGCCAGGGATTTGCGGAAATTCTTTATTCCCTCCTCCGTCAAAGGCCTTTGGGAGACCGAATCATACGACGGGCTGTAAAGATTTTTGCAATATTCTGTGGCGAGGTGAAAATATATCCGCCAACTGTTCGAAGATTTTTTGCTGTCGGCATAGTACAGTGTAAAGTTGTCGAGCCATTCTGCATTCCGGTTTATAGTCAGACTAGCGAAAATCACGACAATAGGGCCCAGCAAAAACCATGTACGTAAATTCTTCAGTACGGCTAATGGATAGCCTGTAGTCGGGTTGATTTTTTCTACCACGAGCGCAAACATCAAACAGAAACCAACGGATGGTAAAAACAAGAAACGCTCACCCATATTTGACCCAATAAGGAAGAAAATATTGAGGAAAAGCGAAATAGTGATCAGGTAATATAGAATTGAAAAAGCGTAGGGATCGGAGCGGAATCTAAGCAGCCGGTAAATGGCAAAAACCAACAATCCAAGATAGACCACGAAAGAAATGACAACTCCTGTGTCTGTGGGTTGGGCAAATGGAATGGCATTGTAGGAGTAGTCATAGTATAACGGATAAGGAACAAACAAAAGTTTGATGTAATGACCTGCAATTAATACAGCAGTTGCCAGGCGTGAGGCATAAGATGGAGCGTTTACCAATTGGTTATCTAAGAAAGTAACTTCGCTCAGGGTTGTTTCATACTTCGTTAGCACATAAGCCCGGATGCCAATAAAAACCGCAACCGCGGCCAAAGACAATAAGGAAATAATGATTGTACGACTTTTCTTTTCGTAGCAGTAGGAATAAAAAAACATTGGTATAATAACCAAAAAGGTAACTGAACTTTCCTTACACATTAACGATAACAAAAAACATAGCGCGCCAGGAACTAAAGAAGTTAGTTTGCCGTTCCGGATGTAACGGCTAAATAAATCCAACGCCAAAAAAGCGAACAAGAAACATAATAATTCATCCTGTCCCTTAATGTTGGCGACTACTTCTGTATGAACAGGATGTACTGCAAAAATGAGTGCGGCAATAAAAGCAACTCCCGGTTTTGGGGTGGAGAAAAGCCTTTGGAGAAACCTGAAAAGCAGCTGTACACAAAATGAAAACATCAATATATTGACCAGGTGGTAAGGGAAAGTGCTTTCGCCAAAAAGCGCGTACTCTACAGCAAAAAAGGCCATAGATAGTGGCCGGTATAAGTTATTTTCATGCTGGTAGGGAACGCCATGATGATACGGAGAAGATATTAATTCCGATATTCCGGAAAAGCCCTGTTTAACAAAAGTGTTGTGCGCTATGACATCGAAATCGTCCAAAGCAAAACCATTTCGCAAAGAATTCGCATAAACGGCTATGGAAATGAAGGCCAGCAATAATGCCAGTTTAACGTTAGCTGATAAATACCTGCCAAATGGTGCTTTTTGACCTTGCATGTCTGCCATTAACTTTTACAGGTTTTTTTTTGAAAGTAACCAATTTTCTCCTTCAGACAGGTTCAAAAATACGAATACGAAGCGTTCTACAAAACATTCCCGTCGGAAAAGTAAACTGTTTTGGCGCGCTGTTGCCGATATAGCGACGTTTATGCACAAGAAAGCATTGCCATTGAAGGATTTGGAAATGTGCTGAGGCAGCTTACACCATCGTAAGTTGCATTTTTTAGCCAGTAAATGGTTGGCGGCTATCCCCGACTTACCTATTTCCTTATTTTTATCTATCCCCATCCAAACTTCGATTGAGAAATCTGTGATGTGTGGGGTGTTAGTTGCAAATATTACAATCATAATAGTCTGTTAAACCAATACTGTCCCAGGGTAGTCAGAGTATTGGGGTGCGATTTAAAGAATTAATTTTGTAAAAAACAACAGCTTTGAAAAAGATAACTTTTGTATTTGGAATATTAGCATTATTGCTACTTGGTACCACATCATTTGCACAAAGACCCTGGGTAATTAATGGAAATATTGAGGTTTTGAATGGTGTAAAGAAAATGAATGTACAGTATGATTACAGCAATATGCAAGTTGGCAGAAAATCTGAAACAGATTATGTAGGTGAAAAAACAGAAATTTACAATGACAGGCAGCCCGGTAAAGGGGATAAATGGGCTAAAAATTGGGTTGATGACCGGCAGGCACGATTTGAGCCAATGTTTGAAGTGGAATTTAACAAAAGAGGTGCAATTCAGGTAGGTTCCTTTCCTAACGAAAAATACACACTTATTTTCAGAACACTTCGTACGGAACCCGGATATAATGTAGGAATCCAAAGAAGGAATGCTTACATAGATTGCCAGGTTTCTATAGTAGAAACAGCCAACCAAAATAATATTATCTGTACTATACAGATCAAAAATTGCCAGGGACACACATTCTGGGGCATGGATTTTGATACCGGAGAGCGTATTAAGGAAGCTTATGCAACCGCCGGCAGAGTACTGGCTAAATATTTCAGAAAGAATTTAGATTAGGTTAGGATGATTTTTATTGCTGCGTAATCCGTATTTTCAGGTACATAAGCGTTGTGATCAAAAAAAGTTCCTGCCTGTTGAAGATACTTCCACCTGGTATGCCGCATCTTCACTAAGGAGGAATCTTTCCTATTATTGTGAACCCTAATCCGTAAATCCTGCATTAAAATCTAAAACAAAATCCGGGTCAATAATATAAGGCTTCCGGAATTATCATTATCTTGATTGCCAAATTGGCAACAATGAAAAAAATAATCTACCTGGCAATCGTCTTATTTCTTGTTGGCGGATCAATTTACGCACAAGAGTTTAAGATTGAAAAAAGTGCTGAATTTGATGAGCCTGAATATGGCTGGAACAAATTGCTCCAACTTAAAAACGGCAACACCTTCTTTTTTCACTCCACAAGAAAAGATGGGATAGAAGTTACAGTATATAATAAACAGCGAAAACAAATAGCATCAAGAACGCTGGAAAGCAATCTATGGGATGTAAGTAAGATGAAACAGGCCAGGATAGTTGGGCTATACGAAATAAATGGTGAACCGGTTATTTTTATCGTTCAGGCTGACGATCGCGAACCCACACTATATCGCATGCGCATAAACCCCACTACCGGTTCGAAACTTAACGAAATGAAATTGGGAAACCTCCCAAAGATCAAAGCTTTTGCAGGCTACGCAATGGCATTCGGAAACGTTGACATGCCTGATATAATTGTTGAAAAAGACCCTAATTCAGATTGCTATGCGGTTATCTATTTTGACGGTTTTGCACATGACCGTAACGACCGCATTAAAGTAGTTCACTATGATGGTACCCATAAAGTATTGAATACAGTCTTTTACGACTCACCTAATGGCAAATACAAGTACCTAAGATATATAGGTTCGGTGGTTGACGGCAGCAAGCGTGTGTTTGTAGCTACTTATGGCTACAATGGCAAGGCTAGTGAAGATAAAAACCCGGCTGTAATTGTGTCGAAAATTAACGCCGGAGAGACGAAGTTCAGCCATTCAGTGACAAAAGTTTCTAACGATTTTAATGATACTAAGTCTGTGATGCTATACAATCATGGCAACAACAAGCTGCAACTGATGACTGTGACCTATAATAAATCGAACATGGGTGCCGACCTTATGTTTGCTTCCGCCCCATTTGATTATTACAAGAAGAAGGAAGTTTCCTGCATTACTGTTCTTAGTTATATAGACCCCGAATCTCTGAGCCTGATTAGTGCAAATCCCATAATAGGAATGAAGGTAGATGCTTATGGCAAACAGAATATTGACAAGGATTATGAATTCGACGGCGTACCACAAAATATGGTATTGAACAAGGATAATACCACCACAATACTGATGGAAGACCTCACGAATATTACGGAAAGGCATGGTGGAGGTATGGGGCATGTTGGGCACACAACCGTCAAAACTGACCTTGGGCCAGTGGGTATTTCTGAACTTTCTGAAGCAGGAGTGGAGACCGGTGGTTTTGCGATCAGTAAATTGCAGAAAGCAGAGGGTACGTTGCCCATCCTTTATATGTCCGGAAGAAGTAAAGGAGTCTTTGCCTATCCACAATCAATAGGTAAAAGTTCAAATAACAACGAGTTTCTTTCCTACGATTATATCTACTCTGATAAAGGACGCTATGTGATATTTAATGATCTGCCACGAAATGCCGATAAAGATGAAGAAGATGAAAAACGAAAGACGGTCTCCAAAGTATCGAAAACAAACACCATGTGCTATAAGCTGAACAACCCAAAAATAGATAAGTTTTTCCTTTTCGGCGAACCAACCGATAACAGCGAATCTACTTTCTGCTATATACAATCATCTGATTTTAATAAGGAATTAAATTGTTACGCTACAATGATAGTGGAACGCGACGGAAGAAGCAAAGTGGCAAAAATAGCCTGGATCACCTTTGAGTAACGGCATATTACGCCTAACTGATCTTCCCCCAATGCGATTGTTTACCCTGGTTGACCAGCATATTTCTAATGTACCGGTGCTGGGGTAATTTCAAACCCGGATCTAAAGTAAGGAGTTGCTGGGCAGCGGCTCTGGTTTGTTCAAGAATGGCAATGTCACGAACAATATCTGCCAATTTGAATTTTATCAATCCGCTTTGCCTTGTGCCATAGAGATCGCCCGGGCCGCGCATGGCGAGGTCTTCTTCAGCTATTTTAAAACCATCAGTGGTTGATACCATTATCTGAATGCGTTTGTAGCAGTCTTCAGAAATTTTATTGCCGGTAAGCAAAATACAATAAGATTGGTCGGCGCCACGGCCTACCCTACCCCTCAACTGGTGCATCTGGGAAAGGCCGAATCTTTCAGCACTTTCTATGAGCATTACGGAGGCATTAGGCACATTCACACCAACTTCTATAACTGTTGTTGCTACCAGCACATCGGCCTCGCCTTTTACAAAACGCTGCATGTTGCGTTCACGTTCGGCAGGGTCCTGACGGCCATGTACCATGGCAATTTTATACTTATTCTCGTTAAACCAAACTTTCACCTGCTCATACCCCGCCAAAAGGCTTTCGTAATCCATCTTTTCGGATTCCTCTATTAACGGATATACTATATATGCCTGCCGCCCGGTATCCACCTCTTTTCTCATGAATTCCATCACACCCATCCGCAATGAATCTTTGCGATGCACCGTTTTTATCTCTTTACGTCCGGGAGGAAGCTCGTCAATTACAGAAACCTCAAGGTCTCCGTACAGAGTCATGGCGAGGGTACGTGGTATAGGGGTTGCAGTCATTACCAGCACATGCGGAGGCATTTCGTTCTTTTTCCACAACCGAGCACGCTGACCTACCCCGAAACGGTGCTGCTCGTCTATAACAGCAAGGCCAAGGTTTTTGAATTGTACACTCTCTTCAATCAATGCATGCGTACCAACAACAATAGGCAGACTGCCATCAGCCAGATTCTGCAAAATCAACTTCCTGGCTTTTCCTTTTATATTCCCTGTCAGCAATTCAACAGGAATACCCATGTCGGCCAGTAATTCTGAAATGCTGAAGAAATGCTGCTGTGCGAGTATCTCGGTTGGCGCCATAATACAAGCTTGGAAGCCGTTATCCAGTGCAAGGAGCATAGACATAATAGCCACAATCGTTTTGCCACTCCCCACATCTCCCTGCAGCAAGCGGTTCATTTGTTTGCCTGATCCGGTATCCTGCCTTATTTCCTTGAGTACCTTTTTTTGTGCATTGGTAAGCTGAAAAGGCAAATGGTGCGCAAAGAAATTGTTGAAAATTTCGCCAACCTTTTCAAACTTCCATCCTGGCTGGGCAATATGCTGCATGCGTAACCGGGCTATGAGAAGCTGGGAAATAAACAACTCTTCCCATGTCATGCGATAGCGGGCAACCTGTTCGTGTTCTTCAGTATCGGGTAAATGAAGCCAGCGTATTGCATTATACCTATTACATAAATTATATTGCAGAAGCATTTCTTCCGGTAATATTTCGGGTATCTCACTGTGACCAATGCGTTCGAAAAGCGACTGTGTTAATTTCGCAAAAGACCGGTTAGTGATACCTTTTATTTTCAGTTTTTCAGTGGTGGGATACATTGGCTGCATACCGGCTGACGCTGTTTCCGGGTTCCAGAGCTCGATCTCCGGATGTGCAATATTAAAATAGCAACCGAATAAGTTCACTTTTCCGAAAACAAGGTATTTTTCATTTTCCTTGAGTGTTTTCTTCATCCATTGAGCACCCTGGAACCATAATAATTCGATCCTGCCAGTCTCATCATATAGTGTTGCAACCAGTCGTTTCTTTCCACCTACCCCTTCCTCTGCGATGTTGATAAGCGTACCGGCAACCTGGGCATATTCGGTTTTACTATCTATGGCTTTTATCTTAATGATCTGGGTGCGATCGAAGTAGCGGTAGGGATAGTGATTCAGCAGGTCTCCGAAGGTGCTGATTTCCAGTTCCTGACGCAGCATTTCACCACGCTGGGGTCCAACGCCTTTGAGGAATTCTATGGGAGTTTCTAATATGGGAGTTGAATTACTGATGGGACAAAAATAATGGACATTCTCTCAAATTGGCAAGGTAACTTTAATAATGATTTTAAAAATAAAACCTATTATCTTTATAATGCCCATAAGTAAATGTTTTATAGACATTGGAAAAGGTGCTTTTTTACCTGAATAATTGTATTGGAATGGTTTTTATACCTGACTAAAGATATTTTTCATCTATGAAAAGATCATCTCGTTTATCTGTTAAATTGTTGGTTTGTTCCACTTTAGCAATTGTAGTATTTATGCTCAGTTGCCGGACCCATTATGAAGTTGCTAAAGAAACATACAGGCTGGACAAATCACCCACATCATTTGAAAGAGGTAAAAACCTGGCTACTAATGTTTGTGGCGGATGTCACTATAACCATGACCTGAATAAATTCGCAGGGCACCAGTTGAAAGACCTGCCTAAGTACCTTGGGAAGTTTTACTCTGCCAATCTCACCAATTCAACAACTCATGGAGTATTAAATAATTACACCGACGCTCAATTAGCATACCTTATTAAAACAGGTATTAAGAATGATGGTAAATTCATCCCTTATATGATCCGGCCAACAATGGCAGACGATGACATAAATGACATTATCGTTTACCTCCGTTCAAATGATGGACCTGTTTCAGCTGCTGATACCAGCGTTGGCAAAACCCATTTAAGTATTATAGGAAAAATTGCAAATAACACTCAAAAAGCTCAGCCTTATATTGTTGGCAATAAAAGGCCTGCGGAAGACAATGCAGTGGATAATGGCAGGTACCTTGTTGATATACTGAGCTGCTATCATTGCCATTCAAAAACCATTTTATCACTAAATTACCTGCATCCTGAAAAATCGAAAGGTTATATGGCGGGTGGAATGAAATTTAAAAACCTGAAAGGCAAAATGATACGCTCTGCAAATCTTACACCTGATAAGGGAACAGGAATTGGTTTTTATACTAAAGAGGACTTCCGGAAAGCAGTAAGAGCAGGCGAAACACCTGATGCAAGATCACTTAGCTTCCCTATGCCCAAATTTAAAAACCTGACAGACAAGCAGGTGGATGATATTTATGCTTATCTGCAAACATTGCCACCTAAGGAACACCATATAAAAGGAAGATAGTTTAGGTCTGTTACTTTAATTTTAGCTGAGCATATAATGGATGTTCGGGGTTGACGATCAATTCCTGCCTTAATGGATGAATCAATACATCCAT
>CAIMDZ010000222.1 GCA_903839875.1 uncultured Bacteroidota bacterium | reverse complement strand
GGCATTAGTGTTAAACGCGCTCAGGCACGAGCCCCATGTTTCTCACTACACACTGGCAGAGGCGGTAGAGGTAGCAAAAGGCGTGGATGTTGCAGAAACCTGGTTCACTCACATCAGCCACCAGTTGGGCCTGCATGATGTAATAGATGCAGGTTTGCCGGAGGGAATGCACCTGGGATATGACGGGATGGAGCTTGAGTTTTAAGGCAATTTTCCGATTTCTGCGTTTAATAATACATGATTATCTTTGGCTAAAATATCCTCATGAAGCTGGCCGATCTTGATATAAATAAAGTATATACTTATGCCGACTACTACAAATGGAAATTTGAAGAAAGGGTAGAATTGATAAAGGGGCGAATATTCAAAATGAGTCCGGCGCCCAACAGTATGCACCAGGAAGTAGTAGGAAATATTTATCTTAAACTGGGCAATTTTTTATATCGCAACCCTTGCAAAGTATATGTCGCACCTTACGATGTTCGTCTTCCCCGAAAATCGAAAGACGATAAGGATATATTTACCGTAATTCAGCCGGACCTTTGTGTTATCTGCGACCCTGCGAAAAGAGATGCCCGGGGCTGCATAGGAGCACCGGATATTGTTGTAGAAGTACTATCGCCATCCAACAATAAGAAAGAGCTTAAAAACAAGTATGAAGTGTATGAAGAGGCCGGGGTGAAAGAATATTGGGTTGTTTTCCCTCCCGAAAAAACGATGTTGATATACATGCTCATTGAAGGAAAATATGTACCATCGAGGCTTATGGTAAGTGGTGATGTAGTTACATCTTCCATTTTACCGGGTTTTTCAATGGAGCTTTCCGAGGTGTTCCCACTGGAAGATGAGGAATAGTTTTTCTCAACCACCAGGATAAAATAGCTAAATTTTATTGTCGTGCAGATTTGATACCTTTTTTAAACGTAGTCGAATCTGCATTGCGCGAAGTTAGTTTTGTATTTTTGCCAAATAATGCATTAAACTTTTGTTTGAACTGTTATGGAATACGATTTTAAGAAAATAGAAGCCAACTGGAAAAAATACTGGACAGAGCAACAGGTTTACAAGGTTAGTAATAATAGCAATAAACCCAAGTGCTATGTGCTCGATATGTTCCCCTACCCCAGTGGTGCGGGATTGCATGTGGGTCACCCGCTTGGCTATATAGCATCTGATATTTATGCACGGTATAAAAGACTGAAGGGTTATAATGTATTGCACCCTATGGGTTTTGACGCCTTTGGACTGCCTGCCGAACAATATGCCATAGAAACAGGACAGCACCCGGCTGTTACAACTGAAAAGAATATAGCCCGCTACCGCGAGCAGTTGGACAATATTGGTTTCTGCTACGACTGGAGCCGCGAGGTGCGCACAAGCGATCCCAAATACTATAAATGGACACAATGGATTTTCCTGCAGTTGTTTCATAGCTGGTATGACCGGAAGGAACAGAAGGCGAGACCGATAAGTGAACTCATTTCAATTTTTGAAAAAGAGGGGAACACGAATATTAGTTGCCCCGGAGATGAGACCTTGCAGTTTGATTCAGCAACATGGAAAAATTATTCTGAAAAAGAACGGCGCGATTGCCTGATGCAATACCGCATTGCCTACCAGGGCTACGCACAGGTATGGTGGTGCGAAGCGCTGGGCACTGTATTAGCAAATGACGAAGTGGTAAACGGCGTAAGCGAACGCGGCAGCCATCCGGTGGAAAGGAAGAATATGCGCCAGTGGTTTCTGCGCATTACTGAATATGCCGAACGATTACTGACCAGTCTTGACAACCTGGAGTGGAGTGAGGCCATGAAGGAAATGCAGCGGAACTGGATAGGGAAGAGCGTGGGGGCGGAAATAGAGTTTGACGTGGTAGCTGATATCCCTTTTGTTGAAGAAGATGGAACAGTTAATCCAGGTCATGCAAATATCCTATTAAAGGTTTTTACTACCCGGCCTGATACTATCTTCGGTGTGGATTTTATGGTGCTGGCGCCGGAGCATGAAATGGTAGATACTATTACTTTACCTGAACAAAGGCAAGCCGTTGCCGAATATAAAACGTATGTGAAAAGCCGGAGTGAACGCGAACGTATGAGCGAGGTGAAGCAGATCACCGGATGCTTTACTGGCGCCTATGCCTTTCATCCATTCACGGAAAGACAAGTTCCGGTATGGATATCTGAGTATGTATTGGCTGGATATGGTACCGGTGCGATTATGGCGGTACCCAGCGGCGATGAGCGCGACCATGCGTTTGCAAAACATTTCAATATTCCAATCACGAACATCTTCGGTGATAAATATAACGGTGAAGAAGCTTATAGCTCGAAAACCGGGACAATTGAAAACAGTGACTTCCTGAGTGGTTTGAATATTGCAGATGCATCTGAGGCTGCAATAAATGAATTAGTAAAAAAGGGAATTGGCAAACGAAAAGTAAACTACAAACTCCGCGATGCAGGCTTTAGCCGCCAGCGCTACTGGGGAGAACCTTTCCCAATCGTTTATGTGGAAGGTGTGCCATATGGCATTGATGAAAGCCCCCTCCCAGCCTCCCCCCAAGGGGGAGGAGGTGTTGCGCAGGAGACCAGCGCGAGAGACCTCTCCGCATCACTCTCCAAAGGAGAGGGTGATGTTGCGCAGCTTCCTGTGGAGCTACCATTTGTGGAAAGCTACAAACCCGGCCCCGAAGGGCAGGGACCATTAGCAAATATTAAGGACTGGGTTAACATCTCCCTCCCCTTGGGGGAGGGCCGGGGAGAGGCCTCTCGCGAAACCAACACCATGCCCGGCTATGCCGGCAGCAGTTGGTACTTCCTCCGCTACATGGACCCGCACAACGACACCGAATTTGCCGACCGCAAAGCCACCGACTACTGGAACCAGGTGGACTTATACATTGGCGGTACAGAGCATGCCGTAGGCCACCTGCTCTACAGCCGCATGTGGACAAAGGCTTTGTATGATCTGGGGCATATTGGCTTTGATGAGCCGTTTAAGAAGCTACTGAACCAGGGAATGATACAGGGGAGTTCGAGGTTTGTTTTCGAAGTCATTTTTTCCTTCATTTCAAGCCGGAGTTCAAAAAGCGGTAGAATATTTGTATCAAAAACTCACTATCAAAAACTCAAACTAATAGAAAATGACAAAGGAAAAGTAATAGAATATTTAGTAAATACTGGAATAGATAAGTATAATATAGCTGATATTCGTGCGGACACTACCTTGAGAATAATCAGGCATCATATTGATGTGAATTTAATATATGGAATTGAATTAAATATCCCAGCCTTCAAGGAGAAATTTGGATTCAACGAGTACAACGGCTACTTATTAACTGAAGAAAACGGTGCTTATTTATGTGATACCGAAATCGAAAAAATGTCCAAATCAAAATACAACGTTGTCAACCCCGACGACATTGTAGCACAATACGGCGCCGATACTTTCAGAATGTATGAAATGTTCCTGGGCCCAATTGATGTAAGCAAGCCGTGGGATACAAAGGGCATTGAAGGTGTGCATCGCTTTCTGAAGAAATTGTGGCGGTTGTATTTTGATGATAGTGGATTGATAGTAAATGATGAAGCCCCAACAGAAGCAGAGTTGCGTGTACTGCACAAGACCATAAAGAAGATTGGTGAAGATATAGAGCGGTTCTCTTTCAATACTTCCGTAAGCCAGTTTATGATTTGTGTGAATGAATTAGCCGGTTGTCACAAGCGGGCTATACTGGAACCGCTGGCAATTACTATTTGTCCTTTCGCACCGCATATTGCTGAGGAGTTGTGGCATCAGTTGGGTCCCGATGGCTATCGGGATGGCAGTGTGGTGGATGCACCCTTCCCGCTGTATGAAGAGCGTTACGTAACCGAAAACACCAAAAAATACCCGGTAGCAGTAAATGGCAAAACACGGATAGAGATGGAGTTCCCGATGGATGCAGAGCAGGCGGATGTGGAGCAGGTAGTGCTGGCCGACGAAACCATACAAAAATGGCTGGAAGGAAAGACACCCAAAAAGTTCATTTATGTTAAAGGTAAAATGATCAA
Source organism: uncultured Bacteroidota bacterium (assembly GCA_903839875.1). Lineage (GTDB taxonomy): Bacteria > Bacteroidota > Bacteroidia > Chitinophagales > Chitinophagaceae > Nemorincola. Next base: position 21,234 of record CAIMDZ010000222.1, on the reverse strand, counting down.
TGTAGTCGTGTAACAGTAGTCAACTAAAATAATTCAATCACCGTCATGAAAAAAGCAATAACGCTATTATTGGTACTTGGTTTGGTATTGCTTGTTTCAGGCTTTGTGTATGAAGTTGCCTGTTTTAATCTTCCGCCACATCACCCGCCAGCTGAGGTGGAGAAGGCGTTTGAGGAACAATGTTTGCAAACCAGACACATCACTGATGTCGTTTATTTAGCCGGTAAAATTTTCATATTATCGGGAATAGCATTGCTTATTTACAGGGCAGGACAATATTTCACAGAACGGCAGAAGAATAAAAATAGCTGATACAAATAATAGAGAGGGTTGGTACAGTAGCTTTTTTCAATAGTTTCTTATGGATGGTACCGGTTTTATAATAAGGAAGTTCAAGAGAAATAAACAAACTTACCCTTTAACTTTGTTACCAAATGGAACTAACCTTCACAGGCAGGGAATTCAGCAAAGATGATCTTAGCGAACATCCCATAAAAAAAGGAGAATATGAAAAATGCACATTCCGGAATTGTGATCTTTCCAACTCCGACATCTCTGAATACCTTTTCGAACATTGTGCATTTATTGGTTGTAATCTTAGCTTAATAAAACTGAACAGAACAACCTTTCGGGATGTTAATTTCAAGGACTGTAAAATGCTGGGCCTTCATTTTGAAAACTGCAATAAATTCGCACTTTCTTTTAGCTTTGACCATTGTGTGCTTAATCATTCTTCCTTATATCAAATGAAGCTGAAGAATACCTGTTTCAAACATACACTGTTGCATGAAGTTGACCTCACCGAGTGCGACCTGGCAGGCGCTGTTTTTGATACCTGCGATTTTTCAGGGGCCACGTTCGACCATACAATACTTGAAAAAGCAGACCTGCGCACAGCTTACAATTATTCTATAGATCCGGAAAGAAACAGGATAAAAAAAGCAAAATTCTCCTTGCCCGAAGTGGTGGGTCTTTTGAACAAATACGATATAGTAATTGAGGGTATCTAAGGAATATTAACCTGCAACCGATAGGAAAATTTGTTTTAAACTGGTTCCGGTACATAAAATCAGTTGTTGCCCTGACAAAAATCATTTTATAGCCACACTCCTGTTTCTAACTTAGCATAGAATTAAATATGGGCTATGAAAACGATAATATTCGAACGCGAAAATGATCAGGAACATCAGTTTTCGGCAGTTTTAAGAAAAAATGTAAATGCCTACTTTAAAGAAAAAGGAATTTCCATCAAAGGTAATCTGACGCTTGCAATGCAGACGGTTGTAATGCTATCTCTTTATATTGTTCCATTTGTCCTGATTATTTTATTACCTATGAACGGCTGGATAGCACTTATACTCACCGTCATTATGGGTGTTGGCATTGCAGGTACTGGCATGTGTGTAATGCATGATGCGGTGCATGGTTCGTTCTCCAATAAAACGTGGCTCAATAAATTATTTGGCGGAACCCTTTATCTGCTGGGCAGCAACGTATTTAACTGGAGAATGCAGCACAATATTTTTCACCATGCCTATACCAATATAGAAGGCCTGGATGAAGATATTGACTCAAAAGGGCCTATAAGACTGAGCAGGAACGCGCCATTGAAAAAATTCCATCATTACCAGTATATCCACGCTTTCTTCTTTTATGGTTTATTGACCCTTTCCAAACTGGTAAAAGATTTTTCCCAACTTGCCATCTACAACCGTACCGGTATAACCCGTAAATATCATGTAAATCCAACCAGGGAATACCTGAAAATGGTGGTGTATAAAATTCTGTACCTCTTCGTTATTATCGGCTTACCTGTTATGCTGACTCCATTTAAATGGTGGCAGGTGGCGATAGGGTTCGGTTTGATGCACTGGGTGGCGGGATTTATTCTGAGCACTATCTTTCAGATGGCGCATGTTGTGGAAGGTACAGAACAGCCAATGCCGGATGCAAAGAACATTATCCATCATGACTGGGCAGTACATGAGCTGCGCACTACTTCAGATTTCGCAAGGAATAACCTGTTTCTGAACTGGTATGTGGGCGGGCTGAATTTCCAGATAGAGCATCATTTGTTCCCGAATATTTCGCATGTGCACTACCACAAAATTTCACCGATCGTGGAAAAAACAGCCAGGGAATTCGGACTGGATTATAACTTAAAGCCCTCCTTTCTAAAGGCGCTTGGGTCGCATGTGAGGACGCTGAAGATGCTGGGGGTGACGCCGCCGGTTGGGGCGGCGTGAGTTGAAAGACTGGTTCTTTTTCGATAATTTTACAAATGTAAGAGAACATGAATAGCCATGAAATCAAAAGTTCTAAATACACACGCAGAATACGAAATGGCTCTGAAACGGCTAGATGAATTATTTAGCAAAAGAGCCGACAGTAAAGATATAGAAGATATGTTGTTGCTGACAAAACAATATGAAGGCCTTCATTGCCATACCCCAGCGGACAACTACCAAATGCTTGAAATGATGCGGGCGGCGAAGAATGATGAAACGATTTCTGTAAGGGAGTTTAGAGAGGAGATTGGGCGGTGGAAGTGATAAGATGGCGTATAGGTATTGAGTACCTTCATCCTAAGGCTATCGTTTTACGCATCCTTGCACGGGGTGATGTCTTTAAGCACTTTCCACCACAATAAATACGGGCGTCGCCGCTAGAAACTGTAATCAGCCAGTACTAAAACGAACATCAGGCAGCAGAGTGATACCCATCATTGCATCGCACCAAATCCCTCCTTTATTTTGCAATAGAAACTCTGTGTACCAGATTTCATAAAACAAAATATCATGAAAACGCTAACAGAAGTAAAAGGGAACTGGAACGAAAAAAAAGGAAAACTAAAACAAAAATTTGCCCTGCTCACCGACAATGACCTGTTGATGGTAGAAGGCAAGCAGGATGAATTATTGGGCAGGCTACAGGTAAAACTCGGTAAAACAAAGGAAGAGCTCAATAAAATTATTGCTGAATTGTAAACCCTGTAAGACATCCAGGGATTAATTAATCATTAAAACAAAGATCATGAGCAACCTACTTTATTTAGTAGCCGTACTGCTTATCATAGGATGGGCTGTTGGCTTCATAGGATTTCATACAGGAGGCATCATTCATATACTGTTGATAATAGCAGTTATCGCTGTAATTCTGAGGATCATTCAGGGGAGCAGGGCAGGGTGAGCATTGTGCCTGCTTCTAAGGTTATCCGTGGGATGTACATTCCTTTTCGGTAGATTTGCGGATAATTATAGACCCATGCTTCGAAGAATAATTTTTATTTGCACTCTTATCCTGCCGGGCTTTGCGGGTTGTAATAAGAATTCGTTGCAAAACCATTTACCTGCTGTCACGCAAAAAGGGGCTATGACCTTTGGTTGTATCCTGAATGGAAATTATGCTTTTTCAGTGCATGGCATTATTGTATCATCAGGCAGCGGATTTGCCAGTACTTGCTCCGGCGGAGTGCACAGTAGTTCTGCATCCGACGGCCTTCATATGATGGCTCTTAACTGTCCGGACCAAACTTATACAGTTTTCCTGGACCTCGTGGACTCTGTGGTTCTTCCCGGGACCTACAATTCAGGCAATGGCAAACCAAGTAACCTTATGGTACTCTTCCAGGGCCTTTACGGCGGCATTGATACCACTATCCGTTACATATGCGATGATACGCATGGCGGCGTCATCACCATTACCCGCGCCTCCGCTTCTGACAGTATTTATTCCGGCACCTTCTCGGGCACACTCACCGACGGACATAATGCCTACCCGGTGACGGACGGACGATTTGATGTGAAGCTGGATTGATTGGAGCCTGGGCGGGATATTCAGGTATGCAGTCTTGATTAGCCAAATATTATACTTGACAAGGGACAAATTACTCCCGCCGCATACACTCGCGCACCTATAATCTTCTAATCCTATAAATCCTGGTTCAGACAATCCTCCCGCAGGACACTCAATCATTCGTAACACCTCCCTCTGCCATTGACAAGTTTTACATCACATTGATGATTATTAGATTGCGAATTGTGGTTTTGCAACATTTAAATTCGCAATACCCCTCCCGCCGTTGTTTCCCCAAAGGGGATAAATCTCATAGTCCCGATAGCTATCGGGAGGCAACGCCCTATGAACTCGCGCAGGATTACACAACACCTCTATTTCAGACATCAAATTTCACAAATACCAATGTCATTTTCAAAGAAATTTTGCGGCGCAAATAAGCTACTTTATCGGGAAGGGCCGGGGTGAGGTTTAGTTGTTCCTGTTATACCACACCCTGATGATAATATAGACCATCCCGATAAGCACGGCGAACATGACAATCCGGAAAAGAACTGAAACAATAGCAACGAACAATGCCACTATTACGATGGCAATAACTACTGCTGCGATCCAGTGGAATGTTCTCATTTTTATTGTTTTTGCGTAATTTTTATCGGCCATTAATCTCCTAACCCAAAGATAAACGAAAAATTTTGGCAGTAAGTATCAACAATTCCCCCGCCTCGCGAACTTTAGACCAAAGACTAACAATTCTATCGCCCGCGCACTTTAGACTTTCTACGTTAGACTTTAGACTAAAATCTGGCATCATTTTTGCTCTTTAACATTTACTAAACATTTCACCCAAATATACTATTATGAAAAAATACCTGTTACTGGCTTGCAGCCTTTTGTCATTTGCCGCCTTGCGGGCACAAGTATTTACGCACCCCTTTAGTTCCAGCCATATTCATGTTACGGCCCACGATTCACTGTATCATGATTCTACAAGTTGCAATGCATGGATCAATGTTCAGTACCAGATCAATGTTGACACATCCTTTGTGGGGGACGCGCTGAATTTGATAGATTCGGCTTCCGGAACACTTATGAGTCATTACGTAAACACAGCCGGTACAATACCCTGGATATTAACTATACCGGGTGGAACAAATGGATGGGGCGACGAACAAATGCCGGTGGGTGGCGGCTACTGGTATCCGTATCACTCGTCACGGAAGATCACCACGGGGATTGATACACTCAGAAGCATAATTACCTACGACAGCCTTTGGGTACTGCCATGCCTGTATGGGACAGTAGATGGCAGGTACTACATTGATAATAATACAAACTGCACGTATGACGCCGGTGATGGTCTTTTCAACAGCATGTACCCGCCTACAATAAATGAACTTCTTTCCAGTCCTTACCCTTACACATCGCGCGATTATAATTATACTTATAACACCTACTCCACCTATTACATTTTAATTCAAAAGTCATGGATGACCAGTTATACCGTTACCCTGCCTCCTGCATACGCCTTTATTTTTCCTATGTCCCCTTGCTTTTCTGCCACTTATACTTTTACGACTTTGCCGCAGTCCGGTGTTGACTTCCCGCTGCTATGCAGCAGCAATGTGGATGTGCAATGTGGTGTGTTGAATACGGGCCGGGTAAGGCGGCTTACGCCTTTCTTTTTACATCCTTACGTGAGTAATACCGGCTGCGACACCATGTCGGGAACAATGACCCTTGTGAAAGACAGCCGCGTGGCCTACGATGCTTCACTGAGTGCTAACCCTGCCACTACCGTACATGGCGATACCCTGATATGGAATTACTCCCACCTTACCAGTTTATCATCCGGCGCTTACTGGAACAGCTTTATGTCTGGCCTTTACCTTTCTCCCGACTCTTCCCTTGTTTCGGGAGACACTATATGTTTCAGGGTTTATACGAACATACCACCCAGCGACGTGAACCCCTTCAATAACGATTATTCCATCTGTATACCGGTTGTCTATTCATATGACCCTAACAGCAAAGAAGTAAGTCCCGCAGGAACCGGTACTGACGGGAAGCTACCGGCAAATACTAACCAACTTACTTATACCATTAACTTCCAGAATACCGGCACTGATGTGGCATATAACGTGAAAGTAATTGACACGCTCGACAGCCACCTTGACCCTCATTCCCTGAAGATACTGGGCACCAGCCACAATATGATTCCGAAATGGCTAACACCAAACGTTGTTGAGTTTGACTACGCGAATATTATGTTGCCGGATAGCACTCATAATGAGCCTAAAAGCCACGGCCAGGTGCAGTTCAGCGTCAATCTTAGATCCGGCCTGCCTGTCGGCACCCACCTTAGCAATACAGGCTACATCTACTTCGACACCAACCCAGCGGTTATTACCAACACCACCTATAACACTACATCCTTACCTTCCGCAACCCCGCAGGTTACTTTGCCCAAAGAAATTAAGATATACCCGAACCCCGCTACCGACCAGATTACCGTGGAAGGCGTCAGTTCGGGTGACATTTCTATACTTAACATGAGCGGATCGGTAATTATAAAGCAACATATTGCGAGCGATAAAACAATGATTGACATCAGCCGCCTGCCCGGCGGTGTGTATATGATGAAGACAGTGAATGATGCTAATACATCCACAAGTAAGTTCACGAAGTATTAATTGAAAACGCAAAGAAGGTGTCCGCCGTATCAAATACCGGACACCTTCTTTGCCATTTAATCTGGTGTCGTATAAATTGTAGTCCGCGGGTGATACATGTGACTTCATAGTAATGATCAAGCTAAGAATATGTGATCAAGAGTCATGGTTCGTAGTTCGACAAGCTCACTATGACAGCTCACCACGACAGTTATCTATTTTGCTTCATCAATACAATTCACAAACCTGCATGCCGGCAGGCAAGTTTATCCCTCTGCCAAGTATATACAAAGAAAACCACACCCGCCCCGCGAACTTTCGACTTTCGACTAAAGACTTTCGACTAAAGAGATTGGATCAGTATTTGTTTATTGACAGCGCCCTCCGGGCTAATGGCTTGCAGCAAGTATATTCCTTTGGGTACATGGCCAATATTCACTTTTGAAACTTGATTTCTGATTGCGGGATCAAGCGGTTGCGTGAATATTTTCCTGCCTAAACCGTCGTAGATATTTATGGCAGTGTAGCCGCTTCCTGCACATGCCACACTCATTATACCGTCATTTGGTACGGGGAATACGGCCATGTCATTCTGATGTTTAAAGACATTGCTTAACCCGGTAGTAGCAGTAACGTCACTTAGCTTTGCAACAAACAAATCCCCCCCTCCGGCGGGCGAACCATGCACTGTGTCAGCACCTAACACGAGGATAGAAGCGCCATTAAACTCACCGGTCAGATAAATGCTGCCTGCCGGATCCAATGCAACAGCATTACTGAATCTTTGAAAATACCCGCCGCCTTTAGCCCAGATGGCATTGCCACTGCCGTCATATTTAGCAACAAAGCTTCCCATACTAAATAAAGTATCACTTCCGAAAACGGCATTTGCTGAAGCAAAATGACCGGTTACATACGGATCACCCGCCATATCGGTAGCAATACCGGTAGCCATGCACCAGGATGAATTTGGCTTTACCGCCCAAACTACATTTCCAGTAAGGGAACTGTATTTGGCAAGAAACATGGTGGGAAGTTGAGCTCCCGGAGAATCGGAGGTCAATGTAACAGAACCAAACCGGAAAGTGTCGCTTTGGAAATACCCCGTAACATACAGATAGTCGGAAACGGGAGTTGCGAGGCCGTTGGCATAATCGTTTTGTTTTCCATTTGCACTTTTTGCCCAAAGCACTGCTCCTGAAGGATCAAATTTCACAACGCAAATATCGCCCGTTCGGGCACTGTCGGTATGCAACGTGTCAGTTCCGAAAATGATATTTGCCGTTGCGAAACTGCCTGTCACAAATATATTCCGGCCGTCCGAAGCAATATTCCATACATTGCAGGGAAAGCCACGAGGGCTTTGCGCCCAAACAACATTTCCTGCAGGGTCGTATTTTACGATAAAAATCTTGCCATAGGCCGGGGAATCGGATGTCAGGGTAAAACTACCAATTGTAACTGCCGCCCCTGCGAACATGCCGACCAAATAAACATTGCCCAAAGAATCGGTAGCTACGGAATAGCCAACACTCAAGTTAGGACTGGTTGTCTTCCTGGCCCATAAAGCGTTTCCGGACGGGTCGAATTTTGCAATGAACATATCCCAGTACAAGCTGTCATTTGTCAAAGTATCCGTACCAAAAATGGCAGTGCCATGCTCAAATGCCCCTGTAATAAATACATTGCCGGCGAGGTCCGTTTTTACAGAATAGCCTTCAGCCCCGCTATTTGTTCCTCCCATACCTTTTGCCCAGAGTACGTTTCCGGCGGCGTCATACTTTACCAGGAAGGCATCTGAAAACCCGCCACAGGCTTTGAAAAAAGTATCGGCACCGACAATATTGTAGTTACTTTCAAGGCCCCCCGTGATATACTCATTCCCGAAATTATCAGCAGCAATACTCATCGCCAGGGTGTGGCTGGGCCCCACCGGGTCGCGTGATCCACGGGCCCAGGTCCAGTTTGGCACCTGGGCTGTTGCCTGATGTGCGAGGAACAAAAGGAACATGATAAAAAGATGGCGGTATTTCATATTGGTATTGATTTGGCTTCCGTTTTTACCGGAAGAAAAAAATGTCTATATAAAAATATGAAATAAAATGGGATGGTAGCGCAAATTTTTGCACTGGATGGAGACAACGGCCACGTTTACGTTGGCAACTTTGGGTATGTAAGAGTTGCCCGGTGCGAGGGAGACGCAAAATCTTGCGTCTCTACAAGTTATCTGTCCGGAGCGAGATTGCGAAACATCAGAGGACCTGCCATTAAAACCCATCCAGAAATGATGAGAGATCGCCCTCATCTTCCCACATCCCTTCGGCTTTCTTTTTGGAAGAAAGTTGCCAGTCGCCGTTTTTCAGGGTGTATTTTTCAAAAGTGATGTAAAACTTATCATCGTCCGGAGAATCATTGAAGGGGCTGCATTTTTTAGACAACAATTCGTAACTGCCGGAATTGCTTCTTATTGCCCAGCCACTTTTCAGCGAATGCATAAAACTTTTTTTATCCGCCAGGTAACGGATGTCTCTTTCACCCGCCCGGATAAACCAGGTTATGGGGCCATTATACGAACCCATTTCTGCGGTATAGTCTACGGTGAGCATCAACACATTCTGGTTATCTATCTTAACGCTATCTATTCGCGCAAATGCCCGTTCAAAGGTTTCTTTGTATAAAATGTTTCCATTTTCACTGAGCAAAACCAGAATGGCCTTTTTATATTTATCAACATCTTCAGCCCATGTTACCGGGTCGGATTCGAGTTGCAGTTCAGACACCTTATTGGCCTGGTCATAATTCAGTTTGCCGCCGAGGCCTTTTACCTGCGAATCTATCTCGATTATCAATTTGCGGGCGGGATCCTTCAGCTTCAACGACTGAAAAATTTTGTAGCCGGGAAGGGGTGCCGGATCAGTATTGGTCGCGGCTTCAACTTTGCCAGCCGGTTTAGGACTTGCAGTTGTGGTATCAGTTTTTACGGATACTGTTTTGCCGCCGTTACTGCCACAACCCGCGACCACAGCAGAAAATATAACTATTGCGGCAAACAAGCCGGCGAAAGAAATGGTGCTTTTTTTTACCGGGGAAATCGAACTATTCATGACTTATGAAGGGTGAGGACTTTAGTTAGTTACGTTTAATACTGCCAGCGCCTTTTGCGCTGCCACCTGACCAGCTTCTTTTTTGTTGAATCCGGTGCCTTCGGCTACCAGGTTGCCATCCAGCACAATGCCAACGGTGAAAAGCTTGCGGGTAGCGTCCATTTTCTCGTCCAGTGTTTCGAACACCAGTACATGGTTGTTACGCTGGGCCCAGCTGAGGAGTTGGTTTTTGTAGTTGGTATCGGTGCTCTCCATCATATCCAGGTCTATATAGGCCTTGATGATCTGGTTGAGGATGAACTTGCGGGTCTTGATAAATCCCTGGTCCAGGTACACCGCGCCAATAAGGGCTTCCAGCGCATTGCCGAAGATATGGCTGCGGCTCAGGCCACGGTCGTTCTGGTTGTACTGCACCATTTTATTCAGGCCCATACGCAGGGCTACATTGTTCATGGTCTCGCGGCGCACAATGCGGCTGCGCAGCTCGGTAAGGTAACCTTCGGGCTGGTACGGATATTTTTTGAACAGGTATTCGGCAACGATAGCGCCCAATATGGCGTCGCCCAAAAACTCGAGCCGCTCATTGCTGTCGGTTACCTCTTCAGGTTTCGACCGGTGCATGAATGCGAGACGGTAATAATCAACGTATATGGGAGTAAATCCCAAAAGATGTTCTAGTTGCAGTAATAACTGCTTGTCTGCGGAAGATGTGTTAAAGATGCGATTGATTAAGCGCCGCAAAACTAATCCGATGGTTTTTTAAAGATAACCGATGCATTGTGCCCGCCAAACCCGAAAGTATTACTCAGTGCAGCATTAACCACGCGCTTCTGCGCTTTGTGGAAAGTGAAGTTGAGCCTTGGGTCGAATGCAGGATCATCTGTAAAGTGATTGATGGTGGGCGGTATCATATCATGCACAGTAGACAATATGCCGGCAATAGCTTCAATAGCCCCGGCAGCGCCCAGCAGGTGCCCGGTCATTGACTTGGTGGAGCTGATGTTCATATTGTAGGCATGCTCACCGAATACGCGCTGTATGGCAGTGATCTCACTGATATCTCCAAGCGGCGTTGAAGTGCCATGCACATTGATGTAGTCAATATCTTCCGGCTTCATGCCCGCGTCTTCCAGCGCATTCTTCATTACATTATACGCACCCAGCCCTTCAGGATGAGGAGCAGTGAGATGGTAGGCATCGGCGCTGAGGCCGCCGCCTGCCACTTCGGCAATAATGGTAGCGCCACGGCGTTTGGCATGTTCAAATTCTTCCAGCACCATTGCGCCGGCGCCTTCACCCAGCACAAAACCGTCACGGCTCAGGTCGAATGGACGGCTTGCAGTTTGCGGAGCATCATTGCGCTCTGATAGCGCTTTCATAGCGTTGAAACCACCTATTCCCGCTTCGGTCACAACAGCTTCCGAACCACCGCAGATAAAGGCGTCGGCCTTACCCATTCTCAGGTAATTGAGGGCGTCAATAATCGCATTGGTAGAAGATGCACAGGCGCTGACAGTAGAAAAATTAGGCCCGCGGAAACCATACTTCATAGATATGTGCCCTGCGGCAATATCCAGTATGAGCTTTGGAATAAAGAAAGGATTGAAGCGTGGCGTACCATCACCGGCGCAGAAATTCTTCATTTCTTCGATGAAGGTAATCATGCCGCCGATCCCGGAACCCCAGATAACACCCACACGGTCATGGTTGAGTCCCTCTCCAATGAGCCCGGAAGACTTTACCGCTTCGTCAACAGCCACGAGGGCTATCTGCGAGAAACGGTCGAGCTTGCGGGCTTCCTTGCGTTCAAAAAAATTTTCGGGATTGAAGTTTTTAAGTTCGCAGGCGAATTTCGTTTTGAATTTGGTAACATCAAATTGTTTAATGAAATCGGCGCCCGAAACACCATTCACCAATCCATCCCAATATGCGGGAATGCCATTGCCTAATGGCGTCAGGGCGCCGAGGCCCGTAACGACAACGCGTTTATACGGTAAATTCATCGAACGATTTTCCAGAACTGTGGTTGTTTAGTAAATTACTTTACATGTTCTTCCAGGTAAGCAATAGCCTGACCAACAGTAGTGATGGTTTCAGCTTGTTCATCAGGAATTGAGATGTTGAATTCTTTTTCGAATTCCATAATCAATTCTACGGTGTCCAACGAATCAGCGCCGAGGTCATTTGTAAAACTAGCCTCAGGAGTAACTTCAGATTCATCAACACCTAATTTGTCCACGATAATTTTCTTAACGCGATTTGCAATTTCAGACATAAATAATGCGTTTAAATTTTGTGCAAAAATATACTTTTTAAGAGAATGCAAAAGGAATATTTTCTTAAACGCCTATTTTTTTAATCTGCACTTGTAATATGTTTGTTATAATGCAAAAAAATATTTGTATTATTTATAAGAACGAGCGCCCTGATCAGTATGATTATTGCCTGTATTCCTGTGCTGCATAAAGCTTTCAGCCAACCTGTCATCTGCGCGTACTGGTGTAGTTTGCCAGCCTTACCGTTTCCGTAGTCAATGGTTTGATAACGTATTCCTCCACATTTTTGTTCTCTTTTGCCCTGTCAATATGCCTCTGATCTTCAGAAGACGACAAAATATATACTTTAATCCGGCCCCGGATGGATGAATCGAGTTTTTCAAAACGTTCCAGGAAATCCCAGCCATCCATGCCGGGCATAATCAGGTCGAGGAATAAAATGGCTGTAAAATCCTGGTCAGGATTGGAGTATTCGGTAACAATATGTTCAAATCCTTCAAACGGATTAAGAAATGACTTTATATAGGCCCCTTTCGCCATTTTTTTTATAGTGACTGAAGAGATCATATTACTATTTTCATCGTCATCAATGAGTATAAAACGGCTGAATGATTTCATCTTTTCAATTTTTACCTTGTTCTAAACCACCAGGTTGTATTACTCAGGGAACAAATCTGCCCAAAATTCATATTACCTGCTGGTACAGCCCGGACCGGCCTGGAACTATTTTTTACGTTTAAATTTATTATATCTTTTACCGGCGGGTTTAGCAGCATGTTCACCGGGTGAGGGCGCAGCGCCAAATTGTTCAGGAACAGCTTGTTTGGTAACAGAATGCCCCAGCAATTTTTCTATCCGGAGAAATTTCGTTTGTTCGTTCACACTTACGAAGGTATAAGCGGTTCCCTTGGTAGCTGCCCGTGCCGTGCGCCCGATCCGGTGTATATAATCTTCCCCGTCGTGCGGAACATCGTAATTGATAACAAGGTCTATATCCTCAATATCTATTCCGCGGCTCAATATATCTGTGGCAACGAGTATCTTCAGTTTCCTGCTCTTAAAATCGAGCAATACCTGTTCGCGTTGCTCCTGGTCCAGGTCCGATTGTATCTGGTTGGCAGAAAATTTCGAGCGCCTTAGTTCTTCGGTCAGCTTTTTAACGCTCAGCTTGCTTGAACAGAATATGAGTACACTGCCAAATTCCTTTTGCTGTAATATATATTTAACTAATGGTATCTTTTGCGCATCATAAACCAGGAAAGCTTCCTGCACTATCTGCTCCGGTGGCTTCGAAATGGCAATATTTACTTCCAGCGGATTTTTCAGCATGGTATTCGCCAGCTTCCTGATACCCGATGGCATGGTAGCGGAGAACATCAGGTTTTGCCGCTCTTTGGGCATGTAGGAAAGTATCTTGATGATGTCGTCGAAAAAACCCATATCCAGCATACGGTCGGCCTCGTCCAGTATCAGGTATTTTAGCCCGTCAAGCTTTACATAACCCATATTCAGGTGCGAGATCATACGGCCCGGAGTGCAGATAACAATATCTACACCGGAGGTAAGCGCCTTTTTTTCATTGGCAAACGGTGCGCCGCCTGTACCACCATAAACAGCAATGAAGCTTACGGAAGTATAGTAAGATATACCTTCCAGTGTCTGGGTAATTTGCACCGCCAGCTCACGGGTTGGTACTATGATCATAGCATTGATCTTATGGGCGTCATGCGGCTGGCTTATTAATTTATGCAGTACCGGAAGCAGGAAGGCAGCCGTTTTTCCGGTACCTGTCTGGGCGGCGGCTATTATATCCCTTCCGGCGATAATGCCGGGGATTACCTGTTCCTGAACGGGGGTGGCCGTTTCATATCCCATGGCGTCTATGCCATCCAGTAAACTATCGTCGAATCCAAAATCAGTGAAATACAAATGTGTCTTATTTTCAAAAAGAATAGAGTAAAGATAGTTTAAAGTATCTTAAGGTGTTGTTAAGCACGCATAATATCCTTGTAACAGGAAGGAATAAACCTTTTTGTCCGGGATTTAATCCCCGCTTTTCCAAATCAGTAATATTCAATTTCCCTGATGGTTACGGAGGCAGGATCATCATTTTTATAGGTTGTCCTCCTGAGCCAGTTGCCTGATTTGTCAGCGTTTTCGTAATCATAGGTGGTGGTAAATTTCAGGCCCTTGTGCGAATCATATTCTTTTGAGGATATTTCGTTACCCTCATCGTCAAATTTTGAATTGCATTTGAGGAACAGGCTGCCGAATTCATTATAACAGTCCTTCACAAGCCGGTTGCCTTTCCCGTCAAATTTACCCAATACTTTCATAAACATGGTACCGCTTATGTCATAATTATACTCTTCTGTCTTGTTGCCTTTTTCGTCATATTTGCAGGTAGTTTTCACATTCAGCGTACCATCGGCTTTATACCTCACCTCCTCAATCAGCTTATCGCTGTCATTATATTTGAAAGTGGTTTTAGACAATATACTTCCGGAAGGTGCATAGGTAAAAAACTCAACTTCATTCCCTTTATTATCAAACTTACTCACCGATCTTGCCTTCAGACTGTCGCCATGATCATTGTATTCATTTTCCGTAACTGATCTCACGTGGCCCTTTATTTTTTGGCGTTGCAGATCGTTTTTAAACTTGTTATGCGAACCGGGAGTTTGGCCAAAGGAACATATTGAAATTGAAATAAACAAAACCGTAAGGGTAAAAATTCTCATTTTGTATCAGATTATTTTAAAATGCCGATTAATTGAACAAGCCAAATTTACAACAGCTTTTTCAAAAGGAAATCTTAAACCAGTTCAGATAATGCTTTTTCCAGCAGCCCCAGCATCTCAAATAAATGGTGCGTATTATTTTTATGCATAAACATTTAGCCCTAATAGTATTCAATTTTACGCTTTGTGGTTACAAAATAATCCTTTAGTAAATCCGGCAACCAAAAACAAAGCTTCTTTAATAACTTTACCCTATTCAATTTATTTTATGCACAATCTTCCCAAACCAATCCTCGGCGAAATTACCGCCCTGACCATCTCAACACCTGACCTGGAAAAATCGCTCGCTTTTTATAAGAAGCTGGGTTTTTCTGAATTATTCAGGGCCGACTGGCCGTTCCCTTGGATACAGGTGACAGATGGGGTGCTGCTGATAATGCTGCGCAAGGATCCGAAGCCTTACCTGGCACTGACGTACTATGCCAAGGAAGTAGAGGCCGTAGTGAAAGACCTGGAGAAGAAAGGCATTAAATTTGAACAGAAAGCAAAGAAAACGGACCAGGTAAAACGCTATTTGTTTAAGTCGCCGGATGGGCTGAACATAAGCCTGGTTGGTGTTATCCAGGGATTTTCGCAGCCACCCGGCCCCGGTATGCTGCAAATGGACCAGCAGGATTATTTTAAACCCGAAAAATATGTGAACAAAACGGCCGGGCTTTTTGGTGAGCTCGCCCACCCCGTAGCAGACCTTGAAAAATCAATAGCGTTCTGGCAAAAACTTGGTTTTAAAGCGGTATCCAAATTCACCGCTCCCTACCCTTGGTCTATACTATCAGACGGGCTGAGTGTGGTGGGCTTACACCAGACCACCAATTTCGACTACCCCGCCATTACCTATTTCGCATCTGATATGCAGACAAAAATTGGCGCGCTGAAAAAGGGTGGGTTGAAGAATTTTACAGAGCAGGGGCCGGCAAATATTGTGATAACTACTCCTGAAGAGCAACATATCAACTTGTTCAGCCTGGGCGGAGGGGATGCCGGAGCGGAATCAAAGAAAAAAGAGATAACGGTAAATATCGTTGAAACCGAACGATTATTGCTAAAGGAAATAACGCCTGGAATATTGGATGAGGTATTCAACACCTTAACCGATAGCGAAATCATCGCGTTCCTGGGGCTTAACAGCAAGGAAGAACTGGCAACTGAGAAATATAAGTGGCAAGGTGGCTATACCACCTGCAGGACCTCGATGAAACAGTTTCTGCTGTGCTTAAAAGGAAGCGGAAAGATTATCGGCAAAGGTGGATTCCATAACTGGTATGCTGAGCATAGCAGGGCTGAAGTAGGATATGCATTGACCGATGAAACTGCGAAAAACAAGGGCTACATGAAAGAAGCCCTGAAAGCAATGATCACTTACGGATTCGAACAAATGAGGCTTAACCGTATAGAAGCTTATGTGGGCAGCGCCAATGAACCTTCACTAAGACTGATGAAGGCGTATGGTTTTACCAAAGAGGGTGTCCTGCGTTCGCATTTCTATAAAAACGGGAAACTGGAAGATTCGGTTTGCTTTTCGCTATTGAAGCATGAATATGATGCTATGAAGGGTTCGTGGTAAAATGCACTTTCAAATCATTCAGTGTATATCTTTGCAGTATTAGTGCAACCGGAATACATGAAAAAGATCCTCCTTCTGTTTTCTTTTACTATCCTCTTTTTTTCCTGTAAAAAGCAGAATAGCGATCCCTATACCCTGCCTGATGCATACAGCAACCAGGCGCTTGGGACTTCAGCCCATGATCTGCTGAGTGCGGATAAATACACCACGCTGAATATACAGGTACAGTACATGCCCGGTTACCAGCTTGACCCTGCTGCTATTACCAATGTCACTAACTACCTGTCGGCAATCTGCAACAAACCGGGAGGTATCAACATCACTCAAACGCAAATAACAGGCAGTGGCGATACCCTTAACCCATCAAAAGTTGCCGCACTGGAAAAACAAAACCGGACAGCATATAACTCGGGTTCTACAATTTCTTTATACATTCTTGTTTCTGATGGGTATGATACTTCAGTTTCCACACTTGGATTTTCCTACCGCTGTACATCAATATGCCTTTTTGGGAAAGATATTTTTGACCATTCCGGCGGTACCGGAGAAATGTCGCGGGTTAACCTCGAAACCAGTGTACTGGAACATGAACTGGGACACATTTTAGGGCTTGTGAACCTCGGCAGCCCAATGCAAACCGCCCACCAGGATGTATCGCACGGTAATCATTGCGCCAACACCAAATGCCTGATGTATTATGCAATTGAATTGCATGTTGGCCTGGGATTGTTCTCCACTGTGCCTTTACTGGATACAAATTGCTCGAATGACCTTCATGCAAATGGGGGGAAGTAAAAGACCAAAATACATCTATTATATATATTTACTCATATACGATACTCTTTCTTTCCAATCTTATTCTTAATTTTGCAGAAAATATAATTGTAAACTAATGGCCCAGAATAAGTTAATAACGATGGATGAATTTACCATCCAGGAGACAAGGAAGTTCCCGCAGGCTACAGGAGAATTATCTTCCCTTTTAAGAGACATTGGCCTTGCCGGCAAGATTGTCAATAAGCAGGTATTAAAAGCCGGATTGGTAGATATACTTGGCAAACATGGCGCTACCAATATACAGGGTGAAGAACAAATGAAACTGGACGTATATGCCAACGAAACCCTGATAAATATTTTAAAGAACAGCAGTGATTGTGCCGGCATTGCATCGGAGGAGAACGACGACCATGTTTGTTATGAAGATACTTTCTCTGCCAATTCAAAATATGTGGTTCTGTTCGACCCATTGGACGGCTCTTCAAATATTGATGTTAACGCGCCTATTGGTACCATATTCTCCATTTACCGCAGGGTAAGCGAACTGGGCAAAACCTGCACCAAGGAAGATTTTCTGCAACCCGGCAACAGGCTGATGGCAGCAGGCTATATTATTTATGGCTCCAGCACCATGATGGTTTACGCGACCAAGATCAGCGTAAACGGATTCACGCTTGAACCCTCAATTGGGGAATTTTGCCTGTCTCATCCCAATATCAGGATTCCGGAGAATGGTAAGATATACTCGATCAACCAGGGAAATACCGTTAAATATACAGAGGGCATGAAGTCGTATCTTAATTATTGTATGGAAAGCAATAAAGAAGAGGGAAGGCCATATTCACATCGCTATATAGGCTCTATGGTTGCAGATATGCACCGTACACTTATTAAAGGTGGCATCTTTATGTACCCTGCCGATAAGAGCTCTGCCAGGGGCAAGCTGCGCCTGCAGTATGAATGCAATCCTATGGCGTTCATAGTAGAAGCAGCAGGAGGTAAAGCCACCTACGGTAATGGAAACATTCTCGACATTGTACCCACTGAACTACACCAGCGCACCCCTATTTTTATAGGTTCTAAAAATATGGTGAATAAGGCACTTGAGTTTGTAGCTGAGAAGGAGATGGTGGGGTAAAAAAGAATTGAAAATATCTCTTCAATAATAAATTTTTACAAACTCAGAACTCCAGACCTGTTGACCTATTTTGAAGAATTATTCGCAGATTGAAATATCCCTAATAATTCGCGAATTACGTGGCACCTCCCTTTAGGGCCGGGGTTTATAGGTAAATGAGGTCAGATTAATTTATATTGAGTATCGGTATATCCATTTATTTCGGCCTGAAAATATCTTTCCACCACCGTCATTTAACGGTATTTTTCCGTTAAATGACGGATTTTTCATTTTACCCAAACCCCTGAAATGCCCTGTTTTATTGGGTTTTCACAAAAATCCGGCAATCTCCCCTTTCCGTGCCTTTAAATAAGTTGATAAAAAGTGATAAGGAATAATACTTTTGTATAGAAAAATTTTGCTCACTAAAAAAAATCACTAAAATGCAAATCAAAATTTCAACAGCCAAAAAGCTGATCAATAATTACAAACAGAACCATTGGACTGTAATTAACGGGTCTTGCCCCTCGCTCCATCAGAATATAGCCTATCCTAATGTGCAGGATTCACGCAGTGTCTGGTTTAACCTGCAGGATCTGCAGAATTTTATTGATACGGCAAGTCAGCTAAATGCCGATGGTGTCAGATTTTATTTCGGTGAATACTCCCAGGATATTATTCAGGATGAGCTGCTCAATAACCCCGGAATTATACAGTCTGTTCCAAATTTCAGTCATTACACAGGCCTGCATACACTTGTAATGATACCAACCACAAAAGACCAAAATAACGTGAGCAGGGATTTCAACATCAATGATGTTAATAATGCGGGTGGTGCACCTGCCGCTAACCTTCCTGCAGATTTTTCAAATGGCGGGCAACTTTCAGCAGAAAATCATGGTTCACTTATACCACCCCCTTATTATGTGGGCGGTATGGTCCCTAATATAGGCCAGGATTTTATGTTGTTCTGTGATTCAAATCCATAATAGGTTTTAAACGATTTTGAAGGTGGGACCAGTACTGGCAATATTACATACATTCGAAATCGGCGCATGCGTCACGGGGTTTGTTTATTATAAAAAACTCAGGTTTTCTGTATATAAATGGTTCCCTGTGTACCTTGCATTTATAGTATTATCCGAACTTTTAGGTGAAATACTACGCGTCCCTTCACTGGCGAAGTTTAATAGTGCTTATTTCAATGATTTAGTTATACCGGTAGAGTTTTTATTTTTCTTCTGGCTTTTTTTTCAATCCTTTAAAAAGTCGAAATATAAAACTCTGCCGGTAATCTGTTCTGTTATCTACCTTGGTGCATGGATCACAGACCTGGTTTATTTCAGCCGCTTTCTTTCCTATTTTTATTTTTTCTCCTATACTTTCGGAAACCTGTTGCTTTTGGTTTTAATACTCGTGTTTTTTATACAGTTAGTAAACAGCGACGCGATCCTTTCATTCCGTAAAAACATTTTGTTCTGGGTAAGTCTGGGCCTGCTGATATTTTACCTTGGCAGCTTCCCCTATTATGGCCTGCGCAATTTAATTGTTTATAAATATCCTGTCTTCAATACCATTTATGGCCATGTGGTAGTTGTTTTGAATTGTATCATGTACCTGATGTTCACACTTAGTTTTATATGGGGGAAACCGAATACATCATCTTTATAATTTTAACAACCCTGATATGGCTCGTATTTACAGGGTTCATTGTCATTTTTATTTTCCAATACCATAAACGTAAGCTGGTACATGAGCGGGAGAAGGCGATTCTGAATGAACAGCACATCCAGGACCTGCTAAATACCAAACAGGAAATACAGAAACAAACACTGGCCGACATTGGCCGCGAAATACATGATAACATCGGGCAACGGCTTACACTCGCCTCTATTTACGCCAACCACATAGCATTCGAAGACCAGTACCCGAAGATCAACCAACAGATATCAGCCATAAGCGGTATCCTGAATGAATCACTGGCTGAACTACGGAGCCTTTCGAAAAGTCTTACGAGCGCCAATGCTGAATTTTCAGACCTGAAAGACCTACTGGACAGTGAATGTAAACGTGTAAATGCACTGAATATCTGTGTAATCAGTTGCACATTAGCCAACACTAATTTTAAAATATCCGCAACAATTAAGACCTTTATTCTACGTATAATTCAGGAGTTTATACAGAACAGCCTGAAGCATGCAAATTGTACCCACATAGACATGGCGCTAAATTACGGTGAACAGGGATTACAAATTCATGTTTCTGACGACGGAGAGGGTTTTGATTTTAATAAATACACCGGAACAGAAAATAAAGGAATAGGACTAATGAATATGAAGAAACGTGCGGAATTAATAGGCGCTGAGTTTGCTATTAACAGCATTCTTAATAAAGGCACAACATTAAAAATATTTATTCCGGTTAACAAATTAAATGCATCTTAAATGACCTATTCAATTGCCATTGTTGACGACCACATACTTATTGCAAAAGCGATCACAGGCGTAATTGACAGCTTTCCTAACTACCATGTTCTTTACGAAGTGGAGCATGGAAAAGCGCTGATAGAAAAATTCAGAGTTGCGAAAAATATCCCGGATATAGTATTGCTTGATATTACTATGCCGGTAATGGATGGTTTTGAAACTGCGGAATGGATCAGGAAGAACCATCCCGATGTGCTCATTCTTGCCCTGTCTATGCAGAATGATGATCTTTCATTAATAAAAATGATAAAAGCAGGGGCCAAAGGTTACCTGCTGAAAAATATACATCCTGCCGAGCTGAAAAACGCACTCGATGAACTGGTTTCAAAGGGTCATTATTATCCCGAATGGGCAGCCAGCAAAATTTTCTCCAGTCTGACAGGCGAGGAAAATAAATTACCTGCCAGTATCTCTTTTACCGACCGGGAAAAGGATTTCCTCAAATATTCATGCACAGAAATGACCTACAAGGAAATAGCTGAAAAAATGTTTTGCAGCAACAGAACCGTTGAAGGTTACAGGGACGCCCTCTTCGACAAGCTGGGACTAAAAACAAGGGTTGGCCTTATATGTTTGTTCTTTGAAAAACCTACCTGTATTGAGCGGTGAGCGTAGTGAGGCGCAGCCGAACGAAGCGAACCG
>CAIMDZ010000221.1 GCA_903839875.1 uncultured Bacteroidota bacterium | reverse complement strand
TCGGAATGTGTAACTTTGTCCATGTTGTGAAGGTGAGATGTTGCAACAAAATACACCTTTTGGGTGTAGTATAATAGCCAGCAAAACGTTAATTATCAACGCTTTGATGGCTTATTATATTTTAGCTTGCGACTTTTGGGTTAATTGTTTTTTACACCAGTCGAATTTGGAGATTATTTCCCATGTATTATCTATTCACTATTCTGGGGCTAATTTCAACATGGCTTTTCATACCGGTAATTTTCTCATCCATTGCTAATTTAGATTTTCTTCCAAAATTATCAGCTATTATTTCCAATATCTTCATTTTAGGAAATACCATTCCCAAGTATCGCATTCTTGGCCCCGCCTGGTCTTTAGAGGTAGAGATTCAGTTCTATCTGATTTTCCCTTTATTTGCCTATATCATCAGTAAAATGAAAAACTCGCTGGCAATTATTTTAACCTTTTTGCTAACATCACTAGGTGCCTATCTTTATTTCAAAGACCAGGTTGAATTTAATGCATCTCCATATATATATTTGTTTTTATTTGGAGCATTGGTTTATAAATATAAAATTAAATTCACTCCTAAGATTGAAAAATTGTCTGCAATCCTGTTCTTGCTTTTATTAGGTAGTCAGTATTTAGTTCCACAATTACATAAACATTTCATGGAGGAAAAATCCTTTTATTATTTTTCAGTCACACTTATTTTAATAATCAGCGTTATTCCTATACTAATCAATTCGGTTTATGTACCTACAAATAGCAGGGATAAGATATTAGGTGAGTTATCCTATATTATTTATCTGTCGCACTGGGTATGGATCCAGCCCTATTACGCAATCGTTTGGAGCCATCCTGCTGATTACAGTAATTTTACAAAACTAACTTATGCTACGGGCGTATTAATTTTGACAGCAGCTTCGTCCTATTTAGCCTTTTTATATATTGACAGACCTATTGAAGGGATGAGGCACAAATGGGTTAGTAGCAAAAAGAACAAATATTAGACATGAAAAAATCAATCAGATTTTTTTTTATACTAAGGCAACGAATTGAACGAAAAATATTCCATTATCTATTTAAAAAAAATAACCTTTCCTTATTGCCGGTAGATAATAATTCAATTGTCCTTTTAGGTGATAGCCAAACTCAATTTTTTGAAGTGCCCCGTTATTATAAGAACAAAAACATTAGAAATCGGGGTGTATCAGGTGACAGAACAGACCAGGTATTAGATCGTTTAGGCGAAATCACATTTGGGAAGCCAAAAAAAATCTTTATTGAAATAGGGGTAAACGATCTGTTGCAGGGTATTTCAGTTGAAATAACATTTAAGAATATTAACTTAATAATTTCAGGAATAGAGAAAGATAGCCCGGAAACAAAAATCTATGTACAAAATATTTTACCTACGGAGGAACATCTGCAATTTTTCTCTCAAAATGGAGTGCTCGTATTACCTCTCATAAAGATTTTAAATGAGCAAATCCTTGCTCTTTGTATCATGAAAAACATAACTCATATTAATCTCTTTGATGGTTTTTATTTGAATAACGGGTTAAATCCCAGGTATGATTGTGGTGATGGATTACATTTAAATCATAAATGATATTTAAAATGGAAGGACATATTCTCACCCTATATTTAAAATATAATTAAACCAGTAACGTCCAATTCGCCAGCCTCATCACTGATAATGCCGTATAAATACAGGTTATCAAATCACTTCACACCCTTAACATCTACTCCCTGCAAGCTGTGAAAGAACGCTCTTAGCTGCTTAAGTTCTTCATCAGTCATACATTTGAATGGTATGAGGTTTGCCATTTTATCGCTTTCATAAATGAAGAACCATTTTCCAATTTCTTCCACTTTAGGTAACATCTCCCAGTCCTTTTCTACAGCAAACGACTGCCCGGTAAGGGCAACAAATTTATCGCTAAATTCATACTCTATGGTCTCTTGTAAAAGAGCGCTTGCATCGTAGGCCTTCCTGGCCATGCGATAAACAAAAAATGGCAAAACAATAAGAGTTGCAACTGCAAATGCAATCAGGAATAGCTGAGGTTTATCGCCTTCGGTATGTTTACCCAGATACCAGGCCACCAGAAATCCCACACTTACAAGTCCGCCTGTAGTTATTACAATGGCGGCAGGCTTCCTGTATGTAAGCAGAAACATTAACCCAATATAGTCTGATGAAGTAATTTTTGCTTTGATTTTCATTAAATATTGTTTCCCAATTTCAGCCAAATTAGTAAAATAAAACTACCCACTGTGATTTGGTCCTGTTTTTCTTTTTTATACTTCATAATTTCTAAATTTCCCTATTTTCGTGTTTATACATGATACCTGACTATCACAACCCGATATGAATATAAGACACATTTACTGGTTTGCCTATTATAACATCAGTGAACCAAGTGTGCGTTACAGAGGGCTATATGCACTCCGCGAACTGGAAAAGAAATATGGCATTACCTACACAATTATTTATCCCGGATACTCTTTTGAAAATATTGCACATTTCATTCGGAATTATTTTTCAATCCTTTTTTTCAGAAGGAGCAAATCCATAATTGTTTTTGAAAAAATACGTACCGGGTGGATCTATGGTTCAGCACTTAAAATCCTTTTATGGATGCGACCTGAAAGGACTGCGTATGATATTGATGATGCAGATTACCTCAAATTTAAGCCAGGTAACATTTACCACTTTATGAAAAATTGTGAAAAATGTTTCGTTGGCAGCAAAACTCTATTGGAATTCACATTGCAGTTTAATACTAATGTGTACCTGGCTCCATCCCCTGTAATAAACCACAACTGCCGTAAAGGAATTAAAAATGAAAGGCTTACAATTGGCTGGATAGGCTACTACAATGCCCATCGCGATAGTCTGCTTAAATTGTTTTTCCCTGCACTTCTGAATATCTCCTTCCCGGTTAAACTTATTCTGCTCGGTGTTACTAATTCAGTACACAAAAAAGAAGTAACAACTTATTTTAATGGGCATGAAAACATCACTATTGAAATGCCGGATGATATTGACTGGCTTAATGAGTTATCAATTTACTCCAGGATCTGTGAATTTGATATTGGTATTGCCCCCTTGCTTGATACTGAAATAAACAGGTCGAAGTCGGCTTTTAAAACAAAACAGTACCTTTCCTGCGGAGTTCCGGTTTTAGGAAGCACTGTAGGTGAAAATGTCAATTATATCAGGCACGGTATAAATGGATTTATTTGTGAAACCCTTGAACATTATGAACATTTTATAGCCAGTATCAATGAGATGGACCAGCAAGCTTATAAGTTACTTTCTGCCGGCGCCCTGGAATCTGCAGCCTCCTTTTCTTTAGATATATATTGTACCGCTTTATTGAATAGTATGCCATGAAATAACTACGGTTATTATTGCTTTGCTTTGCACATCAATGCTGGATAATAAACCTGAGTACTTCAAATTTATGATCCTTGTTGATCACTCTCAGTATGTACATACCGTTTGGCTGTGCGCTGAGGTCTTTACTCCAGGAAAGACCGTAAAACTCTTCGCTCACCACCATTTCACCCGCTGCGTTATAAACCTCAATGTAGTAAGTGCCGTTCTCTTCAAGTCCTGCATTCAACAGATGACCCACCGGGCGAACAACAAGGTATATTTCGTTTTGTGTTAGTGGAGAAAATGAAAAATGAAGACACTTTGTTAAATTTACAAAGTCATGTCAATCCCTGATAACAGTTCTATAAAAATTTGCCCGGAATGCGGCGCATCTTTCACCTGCACCCCAATAGAATGCTGGTGCAGCAATCTTCCGGCGGTCATGCCTGTTGACATGAATGCTGAATGCTACTGTCCGCTATGCCTTCATGCAATAATTGCTGAAAAAATGAAGGTTGCGAAATAAACTACTTTTCGGTAACAACGGTTTTTGATCTGATGCTTAATAAAAAAGCAATACAGCATAAACAAACGAGCAGAATTGATGTGGACATTGCAATCCATCTTACTGAATAATAGCTGGCTGGCTTGAAAAGAAATTCTATATGATGATTGCCTGCCGGAATTTTAACAGCCCTCAGCACATAATCTGCTTTCAGAATTGGTGTTTCCTTTCCATCTATGTATGCTTTCCAGCCTTTGTTATAAAAAATGTCAGAGAATACACCCAATCCGTCCTTTGAGTTCGATGAAATAAAAGAAATATCATCAAGCCCATATTTATCCAGCTTAATAAAGGCCAGGCTGTCGTGGCCAATTGAGGAATTTCCTGCTTCGTTCTTATATAACATGCGGATTATCGCAGTCTTCCGCGGGTCAAATGCATTTGGGGTTGCAAAGGAATCATGAACGCGAATTGCATTCAGGCTATGCATTTCTTCATCGGCACTACCTACCCATTTTATTTCATCAGCAAACCATGCATTTCCGCATGCGTTTATATTTAAAGTCAGTTTGAACTTCAGATCAGAAGTTTGTGAAATTATATACTTTGCGTTCAGCATATTTATAATCTGGACATTATAGTTGTCGCCCAACTGGCTGTCTATCAGATCCTGGTATATCTGCAATTTTGCCGGGTGGTACCCGCCTATACATTTATGAAAATAGGTCTGAACAGCGCTATGGTATGTTTTTTCTGTTTGAACAAGCACCCTGAAATAAGGATCGCGGTCCTTGAAAATCACTTTATCCAGTTCGCCGGGTGAGAATATGGCTTCGTAATCGGAAGCGTCAACATAATTATTTGCGTTCAGATATTCACTGGCAACGGGAAGCAAATCGCAAACAATCAGCAAGCCAACAGCGCTTGCCAGCAGGGGCAACTTAATTTTTTCTTTGATAAAAGCCCAAACTAATATGGCTGCAATGAAAATAAGTACTCCGCTCTTTAAACTGCTGGAAAGCGCCAGAGCAGCCCTGTCTTCTTTCAGTAATGGTAAAATCGTGATGTTTATAGCATCATCGGCCGGGCCGGAAAAATCAAAAAACAGCCTTCCTAAGGCGCCAACCGCTAGACACGCGCCAATTGAAATGTAAGCCGCCCACATCAGCGCATTCAGCAACCTTTCCCTTTTATCTTTTTGTATAGCTATTTCGTGTATAGACCACACACCTACCAGGGGAAACAGGAACTGGGGAATTACCAGGGCCATAGTGACAGTCCTGAATTTATTCAGCATAGGTATATGGTCGAACAAGTAGAAGTTGATGGTCTGAAAATTTTTACCCCATGACAATACTATGCCGATAACGCATGCCGCCAGCATCCACCATTTCTGGGGTGATCTTATAGCCAGCATTCCCAGAAGGTATAGGAAACAAACTACTGCCCCAAAGAAGACAGGCCCGGAAATCCACGGCTGTTTGCCCCAGTAAATCGGCAGTGTTTTCTCGCTGCCATGGGTAGCCTCATTTGTTTTCGGCGCTTTTGAAGGTGATCCATCTGACCCGCCACCATATAGGTAGGGTACCATAAGGCAAAAAGTCTCACCAATACCGTTACTCCAGTTGAATGCATAATCTTTGTCAAGTCCGCCGCCGTTTTTTGCATCATGACCGGACAACTCACTGCCGCCGCCTCGCATTGTTTCTTTCGAATACTCAGCAGTGGACATCATCAGGGGCAGATTGGGACCTATGCCCAACGCAGCCGAGCCTATTGCGATCAGGGTAGAAATAAAAAACACTTTCAGCTTTCGCTCTTTAATGGCAATAATTAACATGCCAATAATAAAACAAAACAGCATTATGAGCAGGTAGTAAACAATCTGGTAATGCTTTGTACTAAAGACCAGAGAAATGGTCAAAGAAAACAGGGCTGCACCCGCCCACCATTTTTGCCGGAAAATCAGGTATGCCCCTGCAATGGCAGCCGGCAAATAAGCAATAGCCATCATTTTAGTCTCATGGCCTTGTGCTATGATAATAGAGTTGTAAGAAGATAGAGCATACGCTATTGCTCCTGCCACGCCCATCCACTTATTAATACCGAGCACACTTATCAACATGAAAAAGCAAACCATTGCCGTGAAAAAGAAATAAGCAGGCTTTCCTAACTGGCTTAGTACCGACTGTATATAAAATGGATAATTAGTGCCGGCGACGCCATCAAAATAGGTGTAAGTAGGCATACCCCCAAACATACTATTGGACCAAAGCACATCGTTCCCTGTAGAATCGTGGTATGCGGTTGCCTCGCGCGACATACACTGCCAGTTAACGATATCACTTTGACGAAGCACTTTGCCTTGCAGCCGGGGATAACAATAAGCCAGCGACAATAATGCAAATCCAACAATGATCAGAAAATCAGTTCTGTATTTTTTTAAATCAATGTGCATATCGGCAATTTTTACCTTCTTAACAAATATTGCGAACCGGCGAACCGGTAACTGGTTTTAAAAGTAATCAAGTTAGCGGTACAGGAAACCCGCCGGTTGCAGCAAATATCGTTACTGTTTGCCCGCGTGTACATTTTTTGTAAAAAAACCTTTTAGCGTGTACCATTGGGAGTATGCTACATACCGCCCGCTAAACTCTTTGCCTTTCAGGCAGAACAGCAGCCATATAGCCAATGATGCGCCGAATTTGCAAAGGTATTCAGACAGTTTCAAAACGATAGCAGCACTTCCCTGACCGGAGCTGACCCTTAGGTATTCTCCCCTGCCTGTTTCAATGAATACTTTTTTAAAACTGGCGAATTGCAGCCTGGCGGCATCAATATTATGATAGAGCACTGCCTCGGGTAAGTAGTAAACCGCATGGTTTAATTTTCTGATAGAATAGTAAATCTGCTTATCGTCGCTACGGAAAGTGAGTTTGTTATTAAATCCGCCAACCTGTATAATCAACTCTTTACGGTAGGTCATATTGCAACCTGCCGGGTACTTCATATTCCGTTTATATAACCTGGCGCGTAACCCATAATCTACAATGCCTAAAAAACCCGCAAGGTATTTGCTTATCCAGGCAGGCTCATCAGATTCAGAAAAAAGTGGCAAAACCCTACCCCCCACCCCTGCAACTTCGGGATGCAACTGCATAAAATTTAAGATGGTTTCAGCGAATTCAGGGGTTGTTTCGGTATCATCATCTATGTAAGTTACCAGGCCATACTTTGTATGGGCTATGCCCTGGTTGCGCGCAAATGCGAGGCCTTTGCGCGCAACAAAAACATAACGGCAATGCAACTGAGGATGCAGCTTAATAAAATCATTTATGATAAACGACGAATCATCGGTACTGTTATTATCAACAACTATGATCTCGAACTTTTCTTTATTAAGCGTTTGCCTGTCCAGGGCGCGAAGGCAATTCAGGATAAACTTCTTACGGTTATACGTGCACACAACTATCGAAAGGCCATGGTTATGCATAATTGTAGAATTTAACGGGTCTGATAATGTGCACCTTCAAAAGTAAAAAAAGAATTAAGGTAATTTAATACAGTGATCTGAAAATGAAATAATTATAAAAACAAACGTCCGAATTGTGCGGATACATAAATAAAAATTACTACCAGTGACAGACAGGCATAAAAAAAGGCCTGCCATAAAAAGTGCAGCCCTTTTAACAAAAACTCTTCTTACTTCTGATTCGACCCTTTCGACATTATAGCCGGGTCGTCTCGCTTGCTGTGTCCTTTAAAATCAGCTCCTATACCCATTTCGGCTGGCTGGCCCTGTTCAATCGGAGTCAGATATTTGCCTTTATTCATAGGCTCTTTATCTACTTCGGGCACTACCCTATGAGCATTTGCCCATGCGTCCTGCCTTACTCCGGTTACCATCCAGCTAACCTTAATATTTGGCTGGTTGGTTTTGATTTCGAATTGATTGCCGCTGATCTCTTTTGAAACGAGGGCCTGGGCAAATGTTGTACCTAATATTGTAAGCTGATAACGAAAGTCCTTGTTCAGCGCTTCAAAATAATCAGGCAATGTAACAGTTGCAGTACCGGTAGCATCGGTGGTAACGTTACCGTTGTAGATGTTCATCATATCAGGGCTCTCCACAAAACTGTGATAGAGGTATTTATTTGCCGGATCAAGCGGATGGTCTATTTCGAACGTTCCCGAGGTTTTTGCTATAGACCCGATGATCTTTACATTACCCTGGAAATAACCTGCATAGTTAACCGTTCCACCTGTTGCTGTACCATAGACGCCGTAACAATTGGACGGGGCAGATGTATAATTATACCCAAAGCCGGCGACACCTATAGAATAAGCCCCACTGCCGTACGAATCACCCTCAACGCCCTCGACTTCCGACCCCGTGGCAGGAAGCGTGTTGTTTTCGGCCAATCCTTGTACGCCGATACCGCAACCTGCCCCCTCAATACCAGTACCATTCTTATCTGAAGTAGACCGGATCATCGTAGACAAAATACCCACACGATTGGAGTCAGATAAACCTGTGTACTCTACACGCTCGATACCATAAATTGTGGGGTGCCCTGTAGCTGAATTAAGGTATAGCGCAATCGAATCTCCCGGCGTTGTCCTTACAGCTACTATACCATGAGTTGTAGTGCCATAATTAATGCCGACCCTTGGGCCATTCTGATAAAGATTCGAATTGCCGAGGGTTGAAGAAGAGGTGAACACCGGGATGTAATTGGTAGTCCCTGAAATGCCACCTGAACTTGCCGAGCCGGCATAGATCGCATATGGCACACTCAACAACTGGTTGCTGCCAACGCTGGAGTAGCTGCTGCTGCCGGTAGGATCCAGTTCTACTTCAAGGTACTTATTGCCGCTACCCCAATTCACGCCGGCAATCGTACCTGTCCCAGGCGTGCCACCACCTATCGCGACATTGTAAAGACCGAAAGCGTTGGTAGTTGTAGTTTGAGTTTCCTGGAATACTACCGGCCCTGATGCCGTTGCATCATGAATAGTCAGGCGCATACCTATAGGCTGGCTGGCAAGCGGTGAGCCTGCGGCAGACCTTGCCACACCCTGGTAATTCATCAGCGATGGCGCCTGTGCAAAAGCGGTCATACCTCCCAGAAGGAACATTGTAAGATACAGTAATTGTCTTTTCATACGTTTGGATTTCATTTAAGTAAATAATTAACGACTTATTTTACATCTTTTAAAAAACAGGCTGTCTTGAACCGACAGCCTGTTAAAAAACTCTGTGGTTAATTCATATTCTAGTTCTGTCCCCTGTCACCATGAGAAATTGTAGCCGGGTCGTCTTTAGCACTATTATGTTTTGGCGTGCCTATTTTCAAATCCTTTGATTGCCCGAATAATTCAGGTGTAAGATATTTGCCTTTTTCATAATCTGGTTTATCAACTTCCGGAACTATACGGTGGGCATTGGCCCAAGCATCATGCCGTACGCCGGTTACCTGCCAGCTTACTTTTGTATTCGGCTGATTTGTTTTAATCTCAAAAGTATTCCCAACCATTTCCTTAGAGATCATTGCCTGCGCAAATGATCCGATTATTGTGAGCTGATAACGGAAATCTTTGTTCAGCGCATCAAAATAATCAGGCATAGTTACAACCGCGGTACCTGTGGCATCAGTAGTGATGTTGCCGTTATAAATGTTCATCATATCCGGGCTTTCTACAAAACTATGATAAAGGTATTTATTTGCCGGATCAAGCGGATGGTCTATTTCGAATGTACCACTTAATTTACTGAGCGCTCCCTGAACACGCATAGCTCCATCAGCATAAACCGCATAGTTAGTAGTACCACCTACAGCATATCCATATACTCCATATGCATTTGTAGGTGCGCCAATGTAATTTTCAGCATCTCCGCTTACACCAACTGAGTAGGTCCCTGCCCCTGATGCAAAAGATTGTCCATCAAGCCCATAAATTGTTTGTCCTGCAGTGCTGCACTCTCCAAGGGCCCTAACCCCTGTAGCATTACCAGCGCCCTCCATACCCATACCATTAATATCAGCTACAGACTTGATAGTAGTGGCCAAAATACCAACCCTTACATTATCGTTAGGCCCGGTATATTCCTGGCGAATTATTCCATACCCACCCCCGGAAGAACCAGTACCGGTTGTAACAGCCGACGGTGTAGCATTTTGGTTGATATATAACGCTATAGTATCTGATGTAGCTTTCATAGCTACCAAACCATGGTTGGTAGTACCATAATTGATACCGATACGGTTAGCTGCTGCTGGATTCTGATACATAATAGAGTTGCCAATTGCAGTAGCGCTCGTAAATACCGGAAGGTAATTAGCCGTTCCACCACTAATCAATCCGGTAATCCCGGTGTTAGTTGCGGATGTTACTCTACCCTTTGCATCAACCGTGATTGCCGGCACTTGTGTAGCATTGCCATAAGACCCTGCTGCCACACCTGATGTTGCCAATGTAGGATTGGGATATGTTCCGGTGAGGTCTCCACCGGCTGCACCACCCGGAGTAGTACCTGATATCGTTGTATTACCTGCCAGTGTTAATCTGCCTTTTGCATCCACTGTAAACGTACCTACCTGGGTTGCAGAACCATAAGAGCCTGCTGTAACACCAGATGTGGCAAGCGAAGGGCTCGGATAAGTTCCGGTAAGGTCGCCACCGGCAACGCCGCCCGGGGTTGTTCCCGAAATCGTTGTATTTCCAGCCAGCGTTAATCTTCCTTTTGCATCAACCGTAAAAGTGCCAACCTGTGTTGCAGAGCCATAAGCCCCAGGCGTCACGGCAGTTGCGTTAAGCGCAGGGTTAGGGTAAGTTCCGGTAAGATCACCCCCGGCAGCGCCTCCGGGTGTCGTTCCCGTAATAGTTGTATTTCCTGCACTTGTCAGTCTCCCTTGAGCATCAACCGTAAATGTGCCAACCTGGGCAGCTGAGCCATAAGATCCTGGTGTAACGCTGGTTGTACTAAGTGTTGGGTTCGGATACGTACCGGCAAGGTCACCTCCAGCTGGGCCACCAGGGGGCGTACCTGTTATGATAGTGTTTGAAGCGCCTGTCACCCTTCCCCACGCATCAACAGAAATAGAAGGCACCTGTGTTGCGGTACCATACGTCCCGGCAGAAACTCCGGATGTTGTCATCGAGATTGTACCCGAGGAAGTAATTGGTCCGCCTGATAAAGGAGCGGCGGTATTAATGTTCGTCACTGTTCCGGTCCCACCGGCAGTAATAGTGGTGTTTGTTACACTGGTTACCCTGCCATAAGCATCAGTAGTTATTACGGGCACTTGCGTACCTGATCCGTAAGTTCCGGCAGAACCGGCAGTAGCCAGTCCCAGTGTACCTGTAGTAGTGATTGGGCCGCCAGTTAATTGGCCGGGAGTGGTGTTAATTGTGGTAACTGTACCACCACCATCGGTTGCAGGAGTCCATGTGCTTGTACCGGAGTTCCAGGTGAGCACCTGCCCTGAAGTCGGAGCAGTAGCGCTGACATTGTTGCCCTGCAATTTTACTACGCTGGCTGCGGCATTGGTACCTGTCACATCTCCGCCCATAGTAACTGTGCCAGTAAGCGTATTTGCACTTCCGGCATTATTTGAATAAATAGCATAAGGCACGCTGAGCAATTGACTGGCGCCGGCAGAAGTATAACTTGTACCTCCGGCCGGGTCAATCTCTACCTGTAGATATTTACTGCCCGAGCCCCAGTTAATGGTGCTGAAGTTACCGGTAACTGCTGTGCCGCCAATACCAATAGTTACATTATACAATCCAAATGCATTGGTAAGAGGCGCCTGAGATTCCTGGTAAACTTGTGTGCCGGATGCGGATCCGTCATGGACAGTTAAACGTAAGCTGATAGTAGCTCCTGCAATTGGAGAGCCTGAAGCGTTCCTTGCTACCCCCTGGTAGTTTAATGCCTGTGGCGCCTGTGCTATGGCTGTCATTCCTGCCATGAGGAACATAATAATAAACAATAACGGTCTTTTCATAAAAGTGTTTTAATTTTATTATTGGGTTACTTTAATTTTTGAATTTTATAAGACATTGTTTCGGGTGCTCCGTTTTCAGGAACAATGGTAACTTCCAGCATATAAGTTGCTACAGCAAGTGGTTTCACATCAACCTGGCCATTTGCATGTCCGCTGGCAACAACAATTCTCTGACTACTGATTTCTTTGCCTGCCATATCTAATAATCTGTACGACAGAGTCCCATCGTTAGAAGAAGTATATTGGAGGTTAACTATATCGGTAGCCGGGTTAGGAAATACCTTTAGCAGTTTCGATAACGACTTGGTGTCAGGCACACTAACCATGGCATCTGATGGTTGCAACACACCCTGTGTAATAATAACATTGGGGGTTGTAAATGTGCTTACCATGGTCATTTCTCCAACAGACCAATCAAATTCGCTGCCGCCTATTAATGCAGTACCTCCTGTTGCATTTAATGCACTTGGTCCAATACCCTGGGCGCGAATGTTTATTGCCCCGGCCATGACCAATAAAATAACAATAATTGATCTTTTCATACGAAAACTATTTAAAAGTGAACAATGAATAAACTACCATTAAAAAAATATCAAAAATTACGTTATATCTCAGATCTGCTAATTGTTAAATGAGACAGCAGTTAACATGATAAATGAATTTAGAAAAATTACTGCATTCATAATTAATTCAATTTAAAAAGTGAAGTAATCAGAAAATTGAACAAAGGTATATTTAAAACAAATTAAATATACCGCTAAATAGCTGAACTTTACTACCGTCATTTAACGGTATTTTTTTGTACACTTTTTTACATATTATTTATAATATATAAAGCACGCTTTTACTATTCTTCTTAATATATCTTATTCTAAATAAAATTACTCCTTTTATATTCCATTTTTTGCAACGAAGATAAAATCCAAAGAAATTAATTTAAATGATCTTGATCATTCTAATAATAATTTATTTGTGAACAATCTTACTCTTTATGTTTGCATTTCCAAAAGACAGAAAATGAAAGCATTCATCACAATATTCTTCCTCATTATCTCCAACACCTTTATGACCTTCGCCTGGTATGGGCATCTTAAATTCAAAGAAATGGAATGGGGCCGCAACCTTGGCCTGTTTTCAGTTATACTTATAAGTTGGGGAATGGCATTTTTCGAGTATTTATTCCAGGTACCTGCAAACCGTGTAGGATTTGAAGAAAACGGCGGGCCGTTCAGCCTCGTTCAGCTTAAGACCGTCCAGGAAGCTATCACCCTGATCATCTTCATGTTATTCTCCATGATCTTCTTCAAACAAAAATTCGAATGGAACCACATAGTCGGATTCTGCCTGATTGTGCTGGCGGTATTTGTGATATTCAAGAAGTGGTAAGCAGCAGCGCTGATTGCGCCGTTATCAATATATAATAAGGTGCCTCTTTCTTTTCTTGCCAGATAATGCTTATATTAATAATATTCTATTACCCTGTCAATAACATTGGTAGGCTTATTATTTTCTATAAATAATTCCCTCAGCCAGTTACCTTCGGCATCATAGCCTGCATATTGATAGGTAGTGGTAAAAGGAAATGTAGACCCGTAAGTATTGTTCACTTCCTGAATTTTTTTGCCGCTGTCGTCGAAAGTATAAGCTTTAACATAATCCAGCCTTACCACTCTGCTATTCCCGACTGTATCAGACTGGAAAGGTTTCGTTGAATACCCGGCAGTATCGCTGATTCGCGCAACATACAGCAGTTCACCTACCTGGTTTCCTTTAGTATCATATTTATAGGTAAACTGCTCCAGCAACACACTGTCCTCGTTATATTTATTGCATTCCACCTGCTGTCCGCGGTCGTTATATTTAAACACTGACCTGCGCCATAATTTACCATCAGGATTGTAATTTTTCCTTGCAGTTCTTTTTCCATCAGCATCATATTCATACACTACTTTCTGCTGCAGGCTTCCATCTGCTTTGAACTCAAACACTTCAGTCTGGTTGCCATTTGCATCGTACTTATAAACCCGCCTGTGGTTCAGCCTGCCAAAACCGGTAAGCAAACTACCGCCCGTATAGTCGGCATCTTCCACCTGGTTGCCCAGCTCATCGTACTTAAAAACGTAGATGGTACTCCAGTTCGTATCAATTTTACCATAAAAAACGGGAAACTGGCAATGAGTAAGGCTTTTCACCCTACCTTTTAAATTTTGCCTGGTCAGGTCATTTCTGACACCGGGATGGGTGAATAGAAATAAGCCTGTGAGGAGCATAAATACTTTCATACCTCGGAATGTTAGTAAACAAATATAGGAAAAAGGAGCGTATTTTAAAAACCAGTCAACCAGGTCTTTTTATGCTTAGCAGCTTAATGTTTGCCCTAAAACTCGAATTTTACACTACCGAATATCCCAAAATATTTCCATTTTGGTTCACCGGGCAATAAGGTAGGTGAAACTCGCCAAACGAAATCCAGGCGGAACACCTGGAAAATATTGGAAACGCCTGTACCAACCTCAAGATATGGATCCCCTTTCAGCATCCGGAATGGATAACCATTGGGTTGAATATTCAGTTTCTGATTGGCTTCGCTTAATGAACCTAATAGTCCCTTGGCCGTCCAGAACTGGCGGAATTTCAGCCGCTTCAGCAATGGTATCCTGTTAAAAATACCACCGCCGATATTATGCTCAATATTAAAACCGGCATATTGGTCGCTGATAAATTCATAGGTATTCATCATTTCGAATGCATACTGGTTGTAATAATTAAACTCATTTCCGGGATGTATTTCCAGCAACGGGTAAGGGAGCGTCTCAAAATATTTTCCCGCAAAAAGGTTGTAATACAAGTGCCCGAATGGCGGCACATTTATGCTTTCAGTAACTGAAAAACGGGCTCTTTGGTAATTATATCCTCCGTTCAATACCCCTTTAAATCCTGCGGTTAATTCCAGGTTAAGAACAGGATATTTACTGCCCAGGTTCACACGCAGGTATTGTCCTTCCAGGTAATCTTCCTTATAAGCGAAACGGAAATTCACGCTTACCTCACTATTTATCACATCATTGGATGGCTTATCATTATAGTCATGAAATATATTGGAATACGGAAGAGGTTGGAAATTTGGCAGTATCGTTTGTATGGGCATAAAATCCTGCCGCTTCAGTACCAATTTGTGACTGAACCCATTAAAATACTCCTTATAAAATTCCAGGCTTTGCTGGTCTGCAAATGCCAGTTTCCATGGTATACCACTTTTGCGGAACATGGTACTGAAAATATTATCACTTCCCAACTGGTCATAATAGTTCGTACTATGCATCACATCGTGAATATAATAACCATACAAATAAGCCCGCGGTTTCCTTTCCATTATCCACAACCCCGTAAAACCATATTTGTATTGCTGGTCTTTTAAGCCATAGGCAACATAGCCGGTATAATGCATATCTTTCAGCTTTTTCGGCGTTCCCAGTGATATCCTGAACCGGCTGCCTTCTACGGCATTGGAACTGTATAAGTAATAATACGGCCCCAGCTGTATAGGCCCGAAATCCTTAACCCCACTTGCTAAAAAGGTGATGAGATTTTTATAAAAAGTGGTGATCGGCATTTTGTTGATCGTATCCACCATTTTATTGATCGCTTTTTCGTTCTTTGTAAGTGTATCAGGCCTGTTCTCCAGCCACCAGTCATCGGTCATTTTTTTTGCTGAGTCAGGAGTAGTTACCTGTTCCTTCCATCTTGGATCTTCCAGCACCTTTTCCACATTCGTATCATTTATATGCACATGATGATAGGTAGTTGTTTTTCTACCCACAAAACCCGGAAGTTTATGTGAATTATAAATCGTAAAATTGGCTATAAACTTATCCTTGACCGGGAACCAAAAACTATCAACAGGTGCGAATTCCTGGTAGATGCTGATCTTGTCAACCCAGTTGATATTCGCCAGTTTGGAAATATCCATGCTCATTCTTTGAATGGCATAAATGGAGTCAACCACCCAAAAATCACCAATGAAGCAATTTTCTTCCGCACGCTTCGGCCTGAACTGCACAAGAATCACATTGTAGCCATATACCCTTTGTGTATCCTTGATCTTATACTTATAATAAAACAAACCTTCGTTGCTGATCGGGCTCACAAATTTTTTATCAAAAACAGGAATAAAATTCCTGTAGATATTCACACTTTGATGCAGGGTTCCTAGGTATTTAACAACATTCTCATTATTCACACCCTTCACCATACTGGCCTTTATAAACTCCCGTTGCTTTTTAGGGCTCTTCCTGAAATAATAATCAGATAATGTCTCCGTCAGATAGAGCGGCAGGTAAGGTTTTGTTTCAGAGACTGTGTCCAGGTTATCGTAAATGAAGGTGTAATTCTTCAGTATAGGTATTTTCCCAAATTGCGATTTTGTAAGCCTTTGCAGATCAGCCTCCAGCCTGTTATAGGCTTCGTAATTGTAGTTTTCTGTTTTATCGGGATTGTTGCCGGGTTTATGCTCTATAATATGCCTTACCAACACAACGGCAGGGTCTTCACCGGCATGAAACACTACATCTGACAGAGCTGTATTGGAACGCTCTAGTTCTATGATATAGTTGTAATCATGCTGAACGGTCCTAAGAATTTTATTCTCAGGCGCGTAGCCAATTGCACCAATATGCAGTGTATCACCCGGCAACTTATCAATTTTGATTACAAAATTACCATTAAGGTCTGCGGCCGTTCCCACTTGTGTACCAGGAAAGTATACGTTTGCAAACGGAATACCTTCGCCTGTATTCGCGTCTTCCACCTTTCCGTTTATTATATAACCTTTATGCTTTGGCACCGGCTTTACAGAATCGTAAAAATTGCCGGCACGTGAAACTGCAATAGAATCCTTAACTTCTTTTGTAATCAGCGGAGAATCAACATGCGGGAGTGTATCAGTTGCCTGTGCGAACAACGATAGCTTTAGAAAAGACAAAAAAATTACAATTACCAGCCTGCGCAAAACCATAAATTATCCTGGAATATTAAGCAATGTAGCAAAATGCCCTAATTAATTAAAATTACCTTTTAAATAATGATTTAACGCAATTTAAAAATACACAACAATTTCGCTCCTGCGCATGGTATTCCTTTCTGATTTTTTGTATTTCCCGAAATAACATTTAAATCATTATTCACTTATCACTTACCTTTGCCCACTAAAAAATTACGGTTGAATCCTAAAATAAAGATCGGGGCGGTTAGTTATTTAAATACAAAACCGCTGCTCTATGGCATTGAAAGAAGTGACCTGGCAAACGAAATTGAACTAATAGTTGACTACCCTTCCCAACTTGCTAAAAAACTACAGGAAAATATTATAGACCTGGCATTAGTACCTGTTGCTGCTATCCCATCCATAAAGAATGCTCAAATAGTGAGTGATTACGGCATTGCCAGCGACGGGAATGTGGTATCTGTAGCATTGTTCAGCCATGTTCCGGTCAATGAAATAAAACAGGTGTACCTCGACTACCAGTCACGCACATCAGTAAGACTTGCACAATTGTTACTGGAGCAATACTGGAATATTAAAGTTAATTACCTGCCTGCCGGTGAAAACTACATAGACTATATAAATGGCACGAATGCGGGTGTGATCATTGGCGACCGTGCATTAAAACAACTCCATAATTTCGGGTATATTTATGACCTTTCAGCAGCATGGAAAGCCCATACCGGCCTTGGTTTTATCTTCGCAGCATGGGTAGCTAATAAAGATATACCCGTTGATTTTACCACCCGCTTCAATGCAGCCAATGCCGAAGGACTAAACCATCTCGGCGAGATAATAGCAGAGAATTCTTTCCCATATTACGACCTGCATACCTACTACACCCAAAATATCAGGTTCCTATTGGACGAGGATAAAAAGAAAGGACTCGCAAAGTTTCTTGAATTGATCCAATAACTGAGGAAAAAGTAGTCTTAAATACAATAAGCTATCAATTAACACCTCCCTTAGGGTCGGGATTTTTGTGCAAATGAGTAGCTACCTTTTTTATCAAATCCCCCTAAACCCTCTCAGGAACTCCACCACCATCATACGTTTTTTCCCCTCCAGTTGCAGTTCATCCAGGTATAGCCAGCCGTCTGCTCCCGCAAAACGCAGGTAAGTTAAGTGGTCTGTCTCAATTGTTCCGGGTGCATTGGATTGCTCTGTATGCTCATAGTGTGCATTATAAACTTTAACTGTTTTGCCATTCAGCAAAGTATATGCAGCGGGATAAGGCGCCATCCCCCTGATAAAATTGTTTATTTCGGCAATAGGCTTGTTCCAGTTTATCAGCAATTCTTCTTTAAATATTTTGGGAGCATGCTTTATCAAATGAGCAGGAACATTAACCTGCGGCGTCTCTTTTATTGTTCCTTCAGCAAGGCCTTTAACCGTTGTTACAAGCAATTCAGCGCCTGCCTGCATCAGCTTATCATGCAGGGTACCGGCGTTATCAGATGGAAGAATTGTTACTTTATCCTGCAATAAAATATCGCCTGTATCAATCTCATGCTTCAGTTTAAAAGTGGTAACTCCGGTTTCTGTTTCCCCGTTGATGATAGCCCGGTTTATAGGCGCAGCCCCCCGGTATTGCGGCAGCAGGGAACCGTGCACATTGATGGTTCCCATGGGCGGCATATTCCATACCACTTCCGGCATCATCCTGAATGCAACAACTACCTGCAGGTCTGCATTCAGATTTTTAAGCGTTTCCAGAAAATCGGGCGACTTCATCTTTTCGGGCTGCAGCAAAGGCAGCCCTTTATCCAGTGCATACTGCTTAACTGCCGATGCCTGTAACTGCTTGCCCCTGCCCGCGGGTTTATCAGGCGCGGTAACAACCGCCACAACATTTGCACCAGCCTCAACAAGCGCATGTAACGAGGCGACCGCAAAGTCGGGGGTTCCAAAAAATACAATACGCAATTCCTCAAAAGTCTTCATCCGGACAGCAAAACTAATAAAAACCCCCAACGCCATTGCAGGGAATGTTGGATAGTATGCGCTAAAAAGATTTTTTTTAATTTTTGGGTCCGGGCTTTTTTACTGCTATTAGGCGTCCGTTGCGTCGCACTCTTGTACGTGTAGGATGCTACTGAGCAAGCCCAATCAAAGCCGTCATTTCGCAGTGAAACGGAGAAATCTCCTGAAATGCTCCCCACTGGTCGAAGTCCGCTTCGTCTTGGAATACCGAAGCGTCCTTCCGAAACAGTGCCCAGCAATATTATCGGGGCAACATGTTTGAGCCTACTCATGCCTTGCCAATTCCACAGTCTTTCGTAGATCCCGACCACTCCGGGGCTACTGATATTCTACCCCACTATTGTATAAATGTATTTACTTCTTCTTCAACATCTCCTCCAAAAATTCAATCCGCTTCACCAATTCAGCCATTTGCTTTTCCATAACCTCAAACAATTTTTCCGTAGCGTTGAAATGATTATTTTGATTCTCTGCTCGATTGCCATTCGATGAATGATCTCCCGCACTCTCGCCTAGCGGACCTCCTTTAGAATTGTCATAATTATTCTGAATATAATTCACCACCCTCTCCTCACTAAAATTCCTGATAGACTCCACACTCATTTTCAGTGCATCTGCTATCTGCTGAAGCCGGTCTTCATCCACCTCCGCGCTGCTTTCAATTCGCGATAGTGCGCTCTGGTCTATGCCAAGCTGTTTTGCCAGCACATCTTGCTTAATGCCCTTAATAGTGCGTATCCGTTCTATATTTCTACCCATGTGCGGTTGTGGTATTGCTGCTGTTTTCGGTGGCATCGTTCGGTGTTTAAGAAGTCATAAAAATGCATGGTTATTTCATAAACCATGTCGGGAAAATCTTCCGGCTTACAAAAGAATAAAGTTATTTCGCCAAACAAAAACCAACAATCATGAATACAAAAACAATTCACCAAAACAACAACACATTCCCAGGCTTCCCCCACCCGGCAAACGAACTCATCGAGTTCCTCTGCGGAATTGATTTCGTCGTAGTTGCCACCTCCACAAAACTCATCACCCGCCACAACGCCACCGACACCAGCCCGTTCCGCCAATGGCTCACCAGCCACGGCGTGCCAGACATCACACCCTTAGCCGGCATGGCCATCATAGAAATCTACACCCACATCATTAAATAAACCATCAGCTTTCAACCGCCTTAGCTTCCAGCGACGGCGGTCACCCAAAGGTGTCCCACACCTTTCCCCCGCTGGTCTGAGTATCGCTTAGTCCTGGTGTGTCACGAATGAAAAGGAAGTTGTAGTTCTTATCAATGTTGTATAAAAGATGAGAGTAGGTCTCCCACCTCACTTCATAATACTTAATCAAATATAAATCAACCACTTACCACCAAAAAAACTTTTTATTATAGCCTCAAAACTGTACTATTATGTAAGTTATATT
Organism: uncultured Bacteroidota bacterium; assembly: GCA_903839875.1. GTDB lineage: Bacteria > Bacteroidota > Bacteroidia > Chitinophagales > Chitinophagaceae > Nemorincola. The sequence continues at coordinate 21,806 of CAIMDZ010000221.1, read as the reverse complement.
TTGTAATTTAAAATATCTTGTTTACCTTTGCAGGTTCAAAAAAATCAGTCAGGGATTCCGGGAGCGGTTGCAATTATTTCGGAAATATAGGGGCGGTACCCATGTGTCCGCCCCACTCGCGCAGGTCCGATAACAACAGTCATGTAGGGGCGTACCCTTGCGGTCGCCCTACGTACATGGGCCAGACGACATGAGCAACTGCCAACTTGCCAACTGGGATCTGCCAACTGCAGTGCCCATCACCTCACAATCCCCTGGTTAGCCAATACAGTCAGTGCATTCTGCGCCTGGCCGCGTATCTGCGGGGTAATATCCATAGTCAGGCAGGTCTTCCAGGCTAATATTGCCTGAGAATATTTCTTGTCAACATAAAAATTGACCCCTACGTTGTAAAACATTTCGCCCAGCTTCGGGTACCTTGGGTATAGCTGTCTCACCTGGTCCAGGTTATAATAAGCGCTGTCCGGCTGCCTTAACTTGAAATAAGCCATCCCCCTGTTGAGGTAGCCGGATACAAACTTCGGATTGATCTCTATCGCTTTACTGAAATACCATATACCCTTTCTGATGTCAATTTCCTTCTGCTTATCGTCTTTGTCCAGTTCAGCATTGTTTACATAGGAAGAGGCTACATCCGCATTCACCAATACACTGTTGGGTTGCACTTTAATGTCTTCAAAAAACAAAGTCTGGTCATTTTTCCAGTACTTATTCCTGTCTATGGTTTTATAACTGCACAAACCGATGATCAAAACCATGCAGCCCGCTACAACCATTTTACCGGTGGCGGCAGGTTTTATCTTTTCCATAGCCATATTCAAAAAGAAGGCTACTGCCAAAGCAAACCCTACTGACGAATGATAAATAAGACGTTCGCCCATAGTGCCGCCGATGTTAAAGAATATGTTGCAGATGAGCAGCAAATTCAACAGGTAGAAGGCGATGGCAAATGCCATTACGCTCTTACGTTTCAGGTAGTAAAAGAACAGATAAATGAGGCCGATATGCACCACCAGCGACAACCATACCTGAAGGTCAGAAAAATCTTTGTAGGGTATACTATTGTAGGAATAATCAGCCGATAAGGGATGCGGGAAGATCAGCAGCTTCAGGTAATTTAAGGTAGTAGATATCTGTGTAGCTTTTTCTTCGTGGCCTGCAGCGAGGGCATAGGGGTTGTTAAGAATATCCTCAACCGCGTCGGGGCTCATAGGCGCAACAATAAGCTTCCTGATCACAAAGTAAATGGCAAATACCGCCAGGTAGGGCAATACTAACTTTATGCAGTCCTCAATAAGGGATGGCCGGCACAGATATAAAGCCAGTGGCAGCAATACAAGCAGGCTTATACCATACTCTTTTGAAAGCAATGCGAGGAAAAAACTTATCAGGCCTGCTATCAGCCACTTTTTTTCTTTCAGGTCGTAATATTTGAAGGCGCAGATAAATGTGGTGCAAATAAATAAGATAGACAATATTTCATCCCTGCTTTTTACATTCGCCACTACCTCGGTATGAATAGGATGAATGGCAAATAGTATGGCTGCCATAAATGCAATGAGCGGATTGTTCTTTAACACTACGTACCGCAGAAAGTAAAGTAACACGATCACTGAAAGCGTGTACCACAGCACATTGAACACATGTCGGACATGCATGTCGTGATTCAGCTTGTCTTCCTGCGGCCCGAATTCCCCGGCATGAGCTACAACACTATCTACTTTTTTCTCCGGAATAGCGCCCAGGAACTGCTGCTCAATAGCAAAGGTGGCTATGGACAATGGCCTGTAACGGCCCCCTGCCAGTTGGTTGCTCGAATTGAATAACTTATAGTAACCTCCATAAGTATCAGTTGTGAATATACTGTCCAGGCGGGTAAATCCTTCATACACATACGCATTCTTGGCGATCACAATGGTATCATCAAGCGCGTATTCATGCTGGAAAGTATTTGCGTACAATGCAAACGCAAGGAAGCCTACAATAACAGCCTGCACCTTGAAACTATACAACCATGCAGGAATTTTGGGGTCCGGCACAAAGGGTGCAGGCGCCGCTACCGGAGCTTTTTTGGGTTTTACCGGCTGTACCGGCCTTGCGCCAATCTGATTGTTCTTATTTATTTTTTTTGCCATTATTTACAAGTGATAGCCAAATGTAGTAGATTATCTTTTTATTGTCAACTGCCCGCTAAGGTTCTTTTATAGTTTGCATTGCTTTTGTAGCCTGCGCAAGGGTATTTTGCACATTTTTATCCTCTGGATTTAGCTCCAGCGATTGGTTAAGGACTATTATTGCTTTATCATATTGTTTATTTGATAAATAAATCGTTGCGGCATGATAATACATCTCCGGCAACTGAGGATGAATGCGGTAAAGCCTGTACACTCTGTTAAGATCAGCTACCATGCTGTCCGCATTACCTAATTTAAAATAAGCCACACTTCGGTTCATGTAAGCCAGTACATAATTGTCCTGCAGGCTGATTACTTTAGTAAATAATTCAACTCCCCTTTTCAAATCTTCCGTTCTCACTTTTGCATCCTTTTCAAAATCTGCCTTATTGATGAGCATGCACCCAACGTTGGCATTAACAAGAAAGCTATTGGGTACTACCTTCACATCATGAAAAAACAGGGTTTCATCATTTTTCCAGTCCTTATTCCGGTGGTAGGTCAATACCCCGTAAACGAGTGATATTTTTATTATCAGGACCGCCAACGTCCATTTGCCTACGGCCCCGTTATTAAACCGCGACATCAACTCATACAGGACCCATGCTGCGGCTATGGAATAGCCTATAGATGAATGAAAAATCAGGCGCTCTCCCATGGTAGCCCCGATATCAAACAGGAAATTATTGACCATAAGTAAATTGAACAAATAAAATGCAATGGCAAAACACAAAACACTCCTTCTCAGGAAAAAGTAAACCAGAGCTCCAACCAATCCTGCATGAACAACCATTGACAACCATACCAGCGCGTTACTGAAATCTTTGTAGGGTATTTGAGGATACGAATAGTCGGAGGACAACGGATATGGGATGAGGAGGAGCTTCAGATAATTCAAAGAGGTTGCGATCTCAGTAGCCAGCTTTTCGCTTGTAGATGCAAAAGCATACGGATTTATTTGTATATCCAAATCAGAAAGTTCGCTTCGCGGACCCAGTATTTGCCACCTGATCAATAAGTAAACTGCAACTACAGCCATGTATGGAAGCGCAGCTACCATGCTTTCCCTGATTGTGTATTTATTGAATATATAGAATGATACCGGCAATAATAAAACCAGCGTTATCGCATATTCTTTTGAAAGGAAGGCAAGCGCGTAGCTGAGCAATGCCACCACCAGCCACCCTATATTTTTCTTATGTTCCAGGTATTTGAAAGCAAAAATAAAGGTAAGGCAGATGAACAGAACGGAAATGATCTCATCCCTGCTCTTTACATTGGCAACCACTTCAGTATGGAGCGGATGTAGTGTAAAAATAATAGCAGCCAGGAATGCCATAATATAGTTATTCCTGAATACTACATACCTGAGGAAATAGAGCAAAGCCACCACAGCCAGTGCATACCATACCACATTAAGTACATGCCTTATATGCATTTCCTGCAGAAACTTCTTTTCAAAAGACGCCTGCATGTCATACGACAATCCATAAGCGATAATACTATCCACTTTCCCTTTTGGTACTTCACCGAAAAGCTGCTGCTCTATTGCAAACGTAACTATTGACAGCGGCCTGTAGCGCCCCCCTGAAAGCTGGTTGCTGGTGTTCAATTGCTTGTAATAACAGTAGTAGGCATCCTTTGTAAGTATGTCTTTAATGCCAGCAAACCCCTGGTGCACAAAATCGTTCCTAACGATGACCACCGTATCGTCAAGGGCATATTCATGTTTAAACGTATTGGAATAGCATACAAATGCCAATACTATAATAACAATAGCCTGCACCCTGAAGTCATGCAACCAGGCAGGTATGTTCATACGTGGAACCTCCTTAACTACATTAACTGTGACTTCCTGTTTTTGCACAGGCGCAGCCACAGGAGTCACCCTATTTTTATTTACCTTTTTCGCCATTGAACTTTATAAGGTCAAATTTAGTTTTTTTGGGCATTTTTTCACTGCAATATAGTTACAGGCCATATAATTATGGTCAATTCACCCACTTTATCCTAGTAATATTAATCCGGACATTTACAACACATTGCCTTAGCGAGCGCTCTTGGCAGCCTCTTTGCGGTGCAGTCGTTTTAGGGAGGCCCTGCGGCTATTCTATAAACTCCTTCAGATCGTCAAAATCGAGGTCAATAACTTCATAATCCATTTTCCTGAACCACTGGTAATGCCACCACTCGTCCGGCACCATACCAAAACCATACTTCTTCATCGTGGCCTTTAGAAGCCTGCGGTTGGCAAGCACCAGCTCGGGTAAATTCAGGAAATTATGGTGTGCACTGTCACTGAAATCATCATACGCAGTACCCATATCCAGTTCTTTGCCTGTTTTCAGGTCAATGATGGTTACGTCTACCGCCGCTCCACGGTTATGGTGGCTTCCCTTAATCGGGTTGGCTACATATTTTTTAGCCCTGGTCATCCCCCATATCCTGCAGGTAACACTGAATGGCCGGAAAGCATCATATACTTTCAGCCCATACCCTTTCTTATTCAGTTCTTCCTGCACCAGCCGTAAGGCATTTGCCGGCGCGATCCTCAGACAGGCCACCGGATGCCGGTACAAAACAGTTTTGGTGAAATTATTCGTAGTACCATACCTCATTTCTATCACCAGGCCGGGCACAACCCGCTGTAATGCGGCTAACTTCTTTCCTGGGTTTCTTATTATTGCCCCACGCATCGAATCCTTACTGCTGATGCACGGGGCATTGGTCTTGCAGGATTGAGCCGGACTATATACAACAAAGACAATAATATAAAATAAACAAAGGATGGATCGTAACATTGATTGCAAAAATATAGGTTTAACAGCTTCAGCCAATTTTCCGACACCAATCATTTAATAATTTGTGCTATACCAATCATAAATAATGCCAACATTCTGTATTCATGATAGTCGTTAAACAAAAAGTTGGGTTATTAGTTTAATTTCGCACCCGGTTTCCAAACATACATGATTTATGAAAATGGATAAAGTATTTAGCAAGTTAGGTATAGATAAGATAAATGAAGGAGCATCAACGGGCACAAAGTGGCTGAAGGCGGGCGGGGAAAAGATAGATTCTTTCTCACCAGTTGACGGGAAGAAGATAGCATCGGTTACTGCAGTTACACATGCAACCTATGATATAGTTATTGCCCAGGCACAGGTTGCGTTTAATGAATGGCGTATGTGGCCCGCCCCGAAACGCGGTGAAGTAGTGCGCCAGATAGGCGAAGCCCTCAGAAAGTATAAAGAACCATTGGGTATGCTGGTTTCTTACGAAATGGGCAAGAGCCTGCAGGAGGGTTACGGCGAAGTGCAGGAAATGATTGATATATGCGACCTTGCCGTGGGAATGAGCCGCCAGCTATACGGCCTCACCATGCACAGTGAGCGTCCGCGCCACAGGATGTATGAGCAATGGCATCCGATGGGAGTTGTGGGTATCATCAGTTCGTTCAACTTCCCGGTAGCCGTGTGGAGCTGGAACAGCATGATCGCTTTTATCTGTGGTAATACCTGTGTATGGAAGCCTTCGAAAAAAACACCGATTTCCGCCATAGCCTGCCAGAACATTATCTCAGAGGTATTTAAAGCCAATAATGTGCCTGAAGGTGTATGCGGACTGATATCCGGCACCCGAGATATTGGCGAGTGGATGAGCAATGACCATCGTGTGGCGCTTGTATCAGCTACCGGATCTACCAACATGGGTAAAATTGTAGGAGCCGCCGTTGCTGCAAGGCTGGGGCGTTCGCTGCTGGAACTTGGCGGCAATAATGCCATCATCATATCAGAGTATGCCGACCTGAATATTGCACTGCGTGCAGCGATCTTTGGAGCAGTGGGTACAGCAGGCCAAAGGTGCACTACCACCCGACGCCTCATTATCCACGAAAAGGTATATGATGCATTTAAAAAGAAACTGGTAGCAGCATATAAACAATTGTCAATAGGTAATCCGCTGGATGAAAAAAATCATGTGGGGCCGCTTATAGACCAGGAAGCGGTATCGGTATATGCTCATGCCATAAAGGACATTAAGAAAGCGGGTGGCAAGGAAATAGTAGCCGGGGGCGTGTTAACCGGTAAGGGTTATGAAAGCGGTTGCTATGTGAAGCCATGCGTGTTTGAAGTAAAAAACGAATGGTCAATTGTTCAGCACGAAACCTTTGCACCCATCCTGTACATCATGAAATATAAGACGCTGGATGAATCCATAGCCATGCAGAATGGTGTACCGCAGGGTCTTTCGTCATCTATCATGACACTGAATATGCGCGAAGCAGAACAATACCTGTCTCACATTGGCAGCGACTGCGGCATAGCCAATGTGAACATAGGCACCAGTGGTGCAGAAATAGGTGGCGCCTTCGGCGGTGACAAAGAAACCGGTGGCGGCCGCGAAAGTGGTTCCGATTGCTGGAAAGCATACATGCGCCGCCAGACCAACACCATCAACTGGAGCGACTCGTTGCCGCTGGCTCAGGGTATAAAGTTTTCGGTGTAAAGCCCCTCAATCCGCCGCGGCGGACCAAGAGATTTACATTAGTTCTTTATCTGAAAGTACGTGTTTCAATAAAGCATATTATTTTAGAAATTTACAATCTGCCCGGCTAATGTCGGGCAGATTTATTTATTTATGCAATAAATTTTGAACTTTCAACGTTAATACATAGATTTGCGATGTATTGCTAACTGATGCAACGAGAAACTATGAATCAGACAGAACTTTTAAAAGGAACATTAGGCACCATCATCCTTCGCCTGCTCGGAGACAAAGGCCGCATGTATGGCTACGAGATCACCCAACTGGTAAAGGAAATGTCGGGAGACAAAATCCTCGTAAAGGAAGGCTCCCTCTACCCTGCCCTGCACAAGCTCGAAGCCGATGGGCTGGTAACTGTAGAGGAAGTTTTTATAGGCAAGCGGGTACGTAAGTACTACACGCTTACAAAGCCGGGCAAAACTGCCGCCAGGGTTTCGGTAGATGAGCTGCTGCAGTTTCTCGACACCATACACAATCTGATCACAGCTAAACCCCAGGTAGCATTTGGTACAGCTTAGCGACGAACAGGTGGACATGATCCACCAGCGCATCATCGGTGATGGCGTCACCACCACAGGCCTGCAAAACGACCTGCTGGACCATTATTGCAGCTTCATTGAAGAAGCGATGGACCACGGCGGTGATTTTGAGTCGGCATATAATAAAGCCTTCCGGGCAATAACACCAAACGGGATGCACGAAATAGAAGAAGAATTGTTTATTGTTTTAACTTTTAAAAACCATACAAATATGAAACGGACCATCTTAGTAACCGGAGCCATTTGCACTGCCTTGCTCACTGCCGGCATCATTCTAAAATATCTTTTTGCACCGGGCGCATCAGTGCTCATAGTAACCGGAATAACAACCGCCGCGTTGGTGTTTATGCCCATGGTGTTCCTGCTGAAAATAAGAGAGAAACGCACACCCACCGATAAAGCGCTGTGGAGCATCGGTTCTTTGTTTGCAATCACCATCGCGCTAGCTGTTATGTTCAAAGTGCAGCACTGGCCAGGAGCCAATGTAATGGGAGTACTGGCTGCATTAATACTGCTCGTACTGTTTCTGCCCGTTTATTTCTTTTCCGGCATCCGCAAACCCGATACAAAGGTAAATACGGTTGTCACCTCTGTATTTATTTTCATCGGCTGCGGCCTGTTTTTCACAATGCTAATGACACCAAGGGCCACAAACATGATAGACACCCGGCTCACCAAAAATTATCTGCGCAACGAACAGATACTGAAAAACGAACAAAAGTCGGCGCAACAATATGCTAAAACCAACCCTGCCAAACCCGACGCACTCAGCAAAGAAATGTACAACCGGTGCGAGGAATTGAAATCGTTCCTCGTGAAATGCGAAACCGGGAACGATGCCATCGGCGAAGACTTTGAAAGCAGGCACCTGGTCATCGGCGACCATTCCGCCATGGACTATTTTTACAGAACACCTGAAGCGCTGACCAAACTAAAGGAACTCCAGAACATGTCAGTACAATACAACACTGCCATGAAGCAACCCGCCGGTCTTGCGCTGCCCGTACCCGTCACCTCAAACATCATAGACCTCCTCGACAACAAAACCCAGTACAAAGTCCCAAACGCCCTCAATGACCTGATACAGATACAGATGATCCTGTTACAAAACGAAAAAAGCCTGGCAGCGCTGTAACAGCATTTTCCGGATCATTTCCCAACGTGTAGTAGAGCCGGAATGAATTCCAGCTCTATTATTAAAGTTACTTACTGCAACCAATCAACCATTCAACCTATCAACTACCCACCAAACACCCTCCTATAATACTCCAGCCCCATCTTTATCTCCCCATAACTATAATCATCCCCCAACATATCCTTTATCGGCTTCGCCGCGTACGCCTGCCCCGATGTTTTGATAGCGCCCACTATTTCATCCAGTTTATTCTTCGGCACTACACGGTATATATCCAGTTCCCCCGTACCCACAAACGCTGCAAGGTGCGCCTCTATGGTCGATAGTGCCAGGTTGCGCTGCTGCACGATCTCCGGAATACTCAACCCCTCATTAAACAACTGGAACGTCCCCCGCATACTCGGACTAATACTACTTGCCGCTTCCTTCGGCTTACTCTTTGGTTTCGCCTTCTTAAAGTGCATCTTCCCTTCAAGCTTATGCTCCTTCGCATACCGCTTCACCACATCCAGGAAACCCGCGCCATACCTGCCCACCTTATAATCCCCGAAGCCTGCTATCTGTTTCAGCTCATCAAAGCTGTGGGGCAGATAGGTAGCCAGCTCCACCAGCGAGTTATCGGCTACTATTGCGTATGCGGGCACATTTTCGCGGTCGGCCATATCCAGGCGCAGGCTCTTTAGTTCCTGCATCAGGCCCTTGTCGTAGGCCAGTTCTTCTTCGTCTATTATCTGTGCCTTCTCCTTCTTCAGCACCAGCTTTATCTGGCTCTCTCCCTTCAGTATCTTCCAGCTTTTTTCATTCAGTTTCAGCGTGGCATATTGGTCGTCGGTCTTGTCTATAAATTTATTCCTGAGCAACTGCTGCACCATCCACTGCCACTCTTCTTTCTTCAGGCTTTTGCCTATGCCGTAGGTCTTTAGTTCTTTATGCTGCGGCTGTATCTTCTCACTTGCCGATCCACGCAGAAAGTCTATTATGTATGTTGCCCCATACCGCTCCCCTGTCCTGCTCACTGCACTCAGGAACTTCTGCGCATCCTCAGTCGCATCCTTCTCTTCAAGCGAACTCAGACAATAATCGCAACTGCCGCAATAGGCCGGAAACGACTCGCCGAAATACTCCATCAGAAACTGCCGCCTGCATCCCTCGTCCTCGCAATACTCCTGCATCCGCTCCAGCTTCTTCATAGATATAGCCGTCTGCTGCGGATTTCCCTCTATCTCTGCAAATTTCTTCAGCTTCATTATATCGCCATACGAGTAAAACAGTATGGCATCACTCCGCAACCCGTCACGCCCGGCCCTGCCTGTCTCCTGGTAATACCCCTCAACGTTTTTAGAAACATCATGATGTATCACAAACCGCACATTCGATTTATCTATCCCCATCCCGAAGGCTATGGTAGCCACTATCACCTTGTACTCATCGCGCAGAAAAGCATCCTGCACCCTGCTACGCTCCGCGCTGTCCAGCCCCGCATGATAGTGCGCCGCCTTTATGCCCGCCTCATGCAGCCGACCCGCTATATCCTCGGTAGATGCCCGCGACAGCGCATAAATAATGCCACTGTCGTCCTTATGTTTTTTCAGGTATTCCAGTATGTGCCCGAATGCATTTTTCTTGGGCTGCACATAGTAGTGAATGTTCGGCCGGTTGAAGCTGGAGATAAAAGTCTTGCCATTGTGCAGCTTCAGCCGGTCCACTATATCCCGTTGCGTCACCCCGTCCGCACTCGCCGTCAGCGCCACCAGCGGCACATTGGGGAACTGCTCCTTCAACACAGCCAGCTTCAGATAATCGGGCCTGAAATCGTGCCCCCATGCCGATATGCAATGCGCCTCATCAATCGCAAACAGCGACGGGTTCAGCTTCTTCAGAAAATTAAAGAACGCCTCGCTGTTGGCAGGTATCCGCTCCGGTGCTATATACAGTAGTTTTATTACCCCCGCCTCAGCCTGCTTTATAATGCGCGACTGCTCATCCTGGCTCTGCGACGAATTCAGGAATGCCCCATGAATACCATTGGCAACCAGTGCATCTACCTGGTCCTTCATAAGCGCTATCAGCGGCGATATAACAATAGTGACACCCGGCAGCAGCATAGCCGGCAACTGGTAGCAAATTGATTTGCCCCCGCCCGTAGGCATAATGGCCAGCGTATCGCCGCCGTTCAGTACATTTTCAATAATTGCCAACTGGGAAAGGCGGAACTGGTCGTACCCAAAGAAATGCTTTAACGCCTGGTGGAGTTTTTCTGTCGTGTAAGTGCTCATCTGTAAGTCTTTTTTTACCCGCCAAAGCTCGATAAAGCGAAGGAGGGTGGTTAATTAATCTGTTAGTCATATGTCCGGATGCAAAGTAAAAACACTTTTTTTAATATTCAAAAAATGTGCGAGGGATTTTTTTTGTCCCAGCTTATTGCATCTATTAAGCCCCCACGGCGGTGGCACCGTTTATCGTTCGGGATTTCTATTAGGCATAGTCCGAAGGACTTAAATGTGAACCTGCCTGCCGGTAGGCAGGTAGCCGTGGGCGCAACCCACGGTAAATAAAAAAAATGGACCAACCCCGAAGTGGGTTGAATGTGGTGTGGATGATGACATTAATGTCCCCGGTGGGTCTCTCTCAGCAAAGCTTTGTGCGTTGGAGGAGGACCCGCCCGGCATCCGGGCACTGCCGTCAATGTGAGGCGTACGTGCGAACAACAGGATTACCATATCCATATCGCACAAAAATCGTATCTTTGCATAAGTTTAATTGAAGTGTATGGAACGTACTCTTAATATTGATGAAATTAAAAAGTTGTATCCGGATGAGTGGATATTACTGGGCAACCCGGTATGGGATGAAGCTAATCTGGTTGTGCTTTCAGGTATACCGTTGTACCACAGCAGGGATAAGAAAGAAGTCTGCTACCTTGGCCGGGACAAAACTGCCGGCTACGACAAGATCAGCATGATATACACCGGCGTTTTTAAATCAATCAGAAAGATTACCGGTATCTTTAACCAGGTGAAGCAATGACTTTTCCGTTTGTGCGGGATGCCGGAACCGGATTGTTAATTGTGTCGCTCACAATAATCAACAAGTTCCGTTTCAATATGGTTTTAGATACCGGCGCCACCAATACTACCATCGACACAAATGCACTTCATCTTTATGGCTACGACTTCAATGAGTGTATTGGTAAAGTATTGATAGAAACAGCCAATGGTATTGTAGAAACCGAAGTATATGAGATTGACAACCTCTGTTGTCTCGGAATTGAGAAGAACAGATTCCCGGTACAGGTTTATGACTTCCTGGCACATGGTATCTTTTCCGACTACGAAGGTCTGCTGGGGCTTGATTTTTTTGAAGGCACTACGTTTTCTATTGACATGAAGCGGAATGTAATAACGATAGAAATCTGATACTTTTCCTTCTATACGGAACGTTGGATTTTTGGTTAGTTACCTATATTTTCGGCGGGAAAGTGTTATTAAATTATTGAGGGATTTCATATTGTGGTGGGCGAAAAATTGTGGGTATCTTTTTTGGGGTGAAATTGTGGCAGGGAGTTATGGCAGGAAAGATTCATTCTGTTATTTGCAAATGGGATGCTGGCCCCTGGCATGCTAAGCAGAGGACAAAATTTTCAATTAGCAGATTACCTTATCCATGGAATATATTTTCTTAACTTGCACAAATAATTTACAACCAAACGTTGAAAGTAGAGCAAAACATACAAAGACTGAAATACCTACTGTCACTTTATAAAATGACAGTTGAAGAATTACTTGTTATTGTCAGTGAAGGACTCAAAAAAAAGATAAACAAGGAAGAAATCTTTTCAAACGATATTAATCTAAGCTACTTAAAACGAATTGATAAAGTCTTCAATAAAGGTTTACATTTTTATTTAGATCCAAAGTCGCCTGAAATATCGAAAGATGCCAGTATTTTTTTCAGAAAATCAAACTTCGGTGTCGAATTAAACATTGGAGCGAAGAAAATTGTTAATCAATTTGAAGAGTTTAAAATTTCTTTGTCGGCGATGGCAAAACTTGCCGAAATAAACATTGAAAGAACACTGCTATTTTACAATATTAACCAAGACCCAAAAAAAATCGCACAAGAAATTCGGGCAACCCTGTATCCGGCTTTCAACTCTGATCTTAAAGAGTTTTTAAAGGCATTAATTGGAAAGTTTGCAGAGAATAATATATTGGTTTTTGAATTTGTTGAAACATGGAACAAAAAAGAAATAGCCAATGTTGACGGCTTCTTTCTAAACCCCAATGTTATTGTATTAAAACGGCGTCAGATTTCTTTTAGGCGAGAGATATTTACGCTTATTCATGAACTGGGGCATTACCTAATTAACGAAGAAGAAGTTGAAGAGTTAGATGTTCAGAATTTAGCAAATTCAAAATTAAGCGCAATCGAAAGATGGTGTAACGATTTTGCTTTTTATTTCCTAGTTGGTGATTTTGATAAAGTCATACGAAATTTTGGTGTTGCAGATAGTTCCAACGACTACTATTTCGAAGATGTAATTCAGATATCGCAAAGCACTCATCTTAGTACGATTGCACTGTTTACACGAATGCTTTATCTTGAAAAATTGTCCGCAAAAAATTATAAAAAAATAAAGGGCGATTTAGACGAACAATATAGAAAAAAGATAGACGATGAAAAGAAATTAAAAGAATTAGAAAAGGAACAAGGGATAAAGGCATCTGGCTCTGCGCCAAAACCAATAAATTCGCCATTACTTATTTCAACATTGCAGACCGCATTTTATGAGGGAATAATAAATGAATACGATGTATGTCGAACTTTGAATATTAAACCTGAAAAATTAGATAAATACCTACAATGAAAGTAGTAGTAGACACCACGTCTCTTTTGTCCTTGGTTCGTTACTACTTACCATTCGATAATAACTCGATTTTATTTGATTTTATCAAAGCGAAGATCGAAGTTGGTGAATTAGTGGTAATTGACAAAGTCTTGGAACAATGTACTTACACTTACAAGGGACTCGTCTTGGATAAGCTTTCATATTTAGCAGATAAAAATTTTCTAAAATCTGCTAAAGTTCCTTACAAAACAGAAAACATTATTGCCCCAGCTCCCGCTAAGTTTTTAAGGCAAGTCGATAATCAATTTGTCAATTCAATTGTTTTGAAACAGAGAAAATTGACTGAAGTAGAATATGAAAATCAGAAGAATAAATTCTTGGAAGATGCTGACATGAAGTTGATACTACTCTGCATGAACCTTGTCCGTGAAAACACACTGGATGAGATAATTTTGGTAACAGAAGAGACAGAAACAAGTAACGACAATAAATTATTTAAGAAAATACCGGCAATTTGTAAAGAAGTTGGTGTAAGAACAATAACTCTGCCCGAACTTATCGCTCTGTACAAAGATATTACATTACAATTTATGTGAAATAATTTTCATGAAAGATGAAGAGCAATTGAGACTTCAAATGTAAACTGATTTATATGATGAACTTATGGATAAAATAATAAAGAAGATTAACCTAATAAAAACGGGATTGACAAATGCGAATGACGGAGAAGTAATGAGAGCGCTATTTCAAAGATTATATTCAATCATCCAGGATAATAATTTTAATAAATCTTACTTAACTCAATTAGAGCAAATCCCCTTTATTCATCATTCAGGAACGTCAACTATACATGCGAACAAAATTACGCTGAACGGAATCATTGAAGATTTATTGATAGATATGGATGACGCATTTAGATCTAAACCGATATCAGAGAAGGCTCTCGACTTAGTGCCAATCAATGAGCCACATAATATTGTCAAAAACAAAAATCAAAACAACCAAAATATGATAAAAATTTTTATAAGCCACTCATCGAAAGATGAAGCGAAAATAAAACCGTTGATTGATTTAATTGAAGTCATTGGGATACCGCATAGTGAAATATTTTTTTAGTCACATCCAGCTTATGGCGTTTCACTAGGGGATGGTATTTTTGACACCTTAAAAAGTGTTTTAAATAATGAAATACTTGCTTTATTCATGTTAAGTCAAAATTTTTATGATAGTCCAATTTGTCTCTGCGAGATGGGTGCTGTGTGGGTAAAGACGAACAAACATATACCTATATTAATTCCACCATTTAATTTTTCAGATGTAAAGGGGGTTTTTCCTGATACTCTCGGATTCAAAATAAACGACAAAAGTCAATTGAATTCGTTTAAGGGATTGTTGGAAAAAAGGTTTAAGCTCGCGCCAATCCATCTTACGCGATGGGAAGAAAAAAGAGATGAATATCTAACAAAAGTAAGGTTGCTCTTGGCAATCTAGGCTGCCTAGATGGATGCCACAGCACGGGGTAGTCTTCCAGACTACGTCGCCCCGGTTGCCAACCCATAAATGACGAAATGGCACCACACTGTCACCAAACACCCACCACCACCCAAACACATCCCGCCGTATGTGACATTGTCCATCAAACTCACCAAAAACCAATACGCCCATGTCATGACACAACCTGCCGCAATTTCACCCGCAAAAAGATATCCACAATTTTCTGTACAACACAACCCTGAATCCCTCAATTCGTTAGGTCAGCATTGGGGCAAAAAACGTGAGTACCCTGTCAAATATCTGGCACAGCAATTGTGGTGGTTAAGGGGTGGCAGTTTTGTTTTTGTAACCGGATACGCACAACAAGAATCCAATAGAAGATGTGAAACAGGGCATCCGCTACCGAAGCATACCTGGTGGAAATACTGACGTTCTTAGTATTTCATTTGCCTTATCTAATTTTTCCCGGAATAAGTCCATTTCCAGGTACTTATCCAGCTTTTTATCCACCTTTATTTTGGCAGATTTCACATCAGTTTTCTTTGTCTTTTTCATCCTTATTTCCTTATACTGATTACCGCAAAGTTACTTCTTTCTCTTCACAAAAAAAGCTTCATATTCAATATTTTATCGAAAGGTTGCCAGCGATTGTCTTTCCTGCCAAATACCTCAAAATGCTCTTGTATCATTTCCAAGTTGTTATAAATACCCATTCTGTACAAACGCGTTCTCGATTTTGTTCTGCCAACCGCAATCACTTTTGAGTGGGGAATTTTATCGGTAAAGTGCAACAGCGTTGATGCCACCGTCGCCAGCACTTTTTGACTATCGCCGTTGTTTGTGATCACCGAATCATCAATCGCTCCCGTTTCACCATCTTTATCACCAAAACCAAGATTGTAAAAATTCCTGAGGTACGTTTCCCTGTAAATTACCAGCTTGGCAACGATACCTTTCGGACCTTCACTATAGAATTCATAAACCATCGCAGTGTCTCCAATTGTCAATGGATATTTATCAAAATTCATAAAGCGGTTGACTAAATGATGGCTATTGTTGCTATTGTTGCTATTGTTTGAAATCAAAAATACAAAACTGTCTGAACAATTATACCTAGGCAATTTCGTTTGAAGTGCCCATTAACGAAACGCGTCCTTTACCAATCACCCTCCACCACACCAACAAATCCCGCTGAGCGCCACATCCCCAATATAACTCACCAACAACCAATACCTAATATCACGCCACAACCTGCCGCAATTTCACCCGCAAAAAGATATCCACAATTTTCTGTACAACACAACCCTGAATCCCTCAATTCGTTAGGTCAGCATTGGGGCAAAAAATGTGAGTAACTTGTCAAATTTCTGGCACACCATTTGTGGTGGTTAAAGTGGCTGTTTTATTTTTGTAGGGCCAGATCCATGTGTCTGCCCTGCACAATACGGACAGGTACAAAACACTGCGCAACAAATTGCGCACCTGCGCAATTTTAAAACGAAAAAACATTGATTATCAATACCAAAGTGTGCAAGAATATTTTTTGAGTAGGTGTGCAATTTTGCTTCATAGGGACATGCCTCAATAGCCAAGAGAACATCCTGCGCGAGCCTGCCTGTCGGCAGCTATCCTATACACACATGTATTTGTAGGATCCCGATAGCTATCGGGATGGAATACCTCAGCGAGGCTACCTGTTAGTAGTTTTAGATGTAATAATGCCGTCGTGCCCCTTCGGGGCTACCCAACCTGCCTGCCGGTAGGCAAGTTCGCGATGGAAAATAAGCCGCAAAATGACAATATAATAATATGTGTGTACAGGGTTGCTGTCGGCAGACAGGGTTGCCGGTGAAGTATACCTGCAACGGCAGGAACAGCTCAACAAAGAATAGTTTTACGAAGACTTCCGGGAGTCATTACGTGGAAAAAAATTGCAGACAGTGGGGAAAATAAAACTAAAAGCGTCAAACAACTTTTTTATTAAAACACAGATTTTGAGAATTTAACAACAAACTGGCCATTGATTACAAGGTGCCGGGGTAAAAAAAAGGGTCACAGTCCGACTGCGCCCTATTTTTTTCAATCATTCTAAAAACAAGCTGTACTTCTCTTCACTCAATAATAACAATACAAAAGTAATATCCGGCAAAGCATATGCCTATGATGATAGTCATGAATAAAGATGATTATAGGCAATAACCGGGGTGATAAGGATTAACATGGAACTACCCTGCTGCCAGGGATAAAAAGTAAAAGGTGCAGTAGAAACTGCACCTGTACTACACTTACTATTCAAAACCTGTTTATGAAAAAAAAATCACCATTCAAAACTACACACATCAAATGCGGTCATCAATGATTAAGATCAGTAACCGCACTGATTTAGAACAACCGGGATTTTTTCCTATTTTTCAATGTCTTTATAAAAGAGGCGCAGTCAATACTGCGCCATACATTTATCATTCAAAAGCTATCACTATGAAATCATTCTTACTCAACTGGTACAAAGATATTTGCCTGCACATCAATATTTTATGACCTTTGTCAGCTTAAAATATGATCTTAGACAATTTTCTCATCTTTCCGGTGTAATTTTTGAACTATTAAAAAAGGCGCAGTTGATACTGCACCTTTTTTTCACTTTACTATTCAAAACCTAACCTATGAAAAACTCACTATTTAAACCACAATTCAAATTTAAGCTTACACCTATCCGTTTTTTATGATAATAGTCAGGTTTATACATATTTATGGTCATGATTTATAAATACTACCCTGCTCCAAAACGACGAAGGCCGCTGCATAGAGCAGGGCCTTCGTACTTAACTATTCAAAAAAAACTAACCCATGAAAAACTCACTATTATTTAACCACAGCACAAAGGTATCGTTCTATTTCTACGCCGTTTATGACTAACGTTATTCAGATTTATGATTCTGGTCATAAAACGAAAAATACCATTTAAATGGTATAGAACTAAATAAATTATTGTATAATTTTGTTGAAAATATCCGTTTATATATGAAAAAAGTAATTATTTTTTTGGTCCTTATTTTATCCGGCTCTTTTTATTCAAATGGCCAGTGCGTGATCTATGCCGATGACAATACTGGCGCCTTTGGTGCAGGATTTAATAACGATAATGCACCAACCACCTATCGGGAGTGTGAGGATGTGGCAAAGAAATTGTGCAGGGAGAAAGGTGGCACCAATTGTACAGAATTGTACAGAAGCGCCAAAAAAGGCTGGTGGGGAATAATAAACGGCCAGAAGAGTGATGGCCGCAATTTCTTCCAGGGCGGCGATGGCTATTCATCAAAAAGTGAAGCTGAAGATGCTGTTCGGACCAAATACAGGAACGATGGAGGCATGAATGCAGGCAGCATTCAGGTTTATACTTGGTACTCATATTCCAATGTGAAATATTAGTGTTCTATCATATGCAAAAATAATTTTTGCACAACAGTCCCTAAAATTTGATTAACGTTATAACACTGATGAGCATCAGCGACCCCATTGATTAACATCATTGGAGAAAATTCATAAATAAAGAAGCTTTGTATAATTGTATAGAACTGTATAGTACTATATAATAACAAATTCATTCATGTTATGAAACAGTTCTTTCTTATTCTACTTTTTTGCTCTACCGGATTAGCTTATGGGCAATGCGTAGTATACACAAACGAGCATACTGGAAAATTTGGCATAGGATACAATATTGACAATACGGTCCCTCTTACCATGAAGGAATGCGCTGATCTTGCAATAAAGGAATGTAAAGAAAACGGGGGGCTTGACTGCGCACTCCAATTCATGAGCAATAATGCCGGCTGGTGGGGTTTTATTTCCGGCCATGACGAAGATGGCAACACTATTTTTACGGCTATTAATGGTAGCTCTTCATACGGTGAGGCAGAGGAAGGAGTGAGACAAAAATATATGGAAAAAGGCGGCATTGATCCATATGGGATCAAAGTTTATACATGGTACGTATTTCCCGCACCAAAAAATTCACAAAGCGTACAGGCAGTCATGCCGGTTCAGGAGCCCGGATTTTTGACCAACAGGCAGTCCGCAGACAAAATGTTGCCAGACTTTATTACAAGTCAGGCAGGAAATAGTAACTTTTATCTGCTTCTTTCCTATTTTTATATCCTCAACCGTTTCTACAATGAGGAAAATATTGTTGATTGCACTACTAATTGCGCCCCTTTCATTATTCGCTCAAGACCCGGTATCTGATTCAGCCTGGCTCGTAACCCATTATACGAAGCAGGAAGTATATATACAAATGCGTGACGGCGCAAAGCTGTTTACCACCATATATGCGCCCCGTCCGACTGACGCTCACGATAAGATAAAACACCCGATCCTCATTAGCCGAACCCCGTATTCCTGTTCGCCATACGGCACAGAGTTCAGTAAGATGTGGAATACGCCTAAAATGAATTATGCGAAGGATAACTACATCCTCGTGAACCAGGATGTGCGGGGAAGGTTTATGAGCGAGGGCGAATTTATGGATGTGCGCCCCTACAACCCGGATAAGAAAGGGACTGAAACAGACGAAGCCAGCGATACCTATGACGCCATAGACTGGCTGGTGAAAAATGTACCGGATAATAATGGCCGGGTTGGTGTATATGGTATCTCCTACCCCGGGTTTTATGCCACGATGGCTGCACTCTCCCACCACCCCGCCCTGAAGGCGGTGAGCCCGCAGGCACCGGTAACCGAGTGGTTTATAGGCGATGATTTTCACCACAACGGGGCATTTATGGAAATGGACGCCTTTAATTTTTATAGCGGTTTCGGAAGGCCAAGGCATGGATTGACAAATACGTGGGGAGGTGGTTTTCAATACTATACAAAAGATAACTACAAGTTTTATTTAGAAACAGGTCCGCTTAAAAACCTGGCAGCTTTGCTGGGTGATTCCATCAAATTCTGGAAAGACCTGTACGACCATCCCAACTACGACCAATGGTGGAAAGTGCGCAATACCCGCAGCTTTGTGCAGCATATACCTGCCAGTGTACCTACCCTTGTGGTTGGCGGCCTCTTCGATGCCGAAGACTGCTTCGGAGCCTGGAACCTGTATAAGGCAATAGAAGAAAAAGCCCCGAATAACAACAAACTGGTGATGGGCCCATGGAGTCATGGTGGCTGGGCAAGAGGCTCCGGCGAGTACCTGGGTAATGTGCGGTTTGGGGCTAAAAATTCGGAGTATTTCCAAAAGGCTATAGAAAAACCTTTTTTTGACCGCTATCTGTACGGCAGAAAAAATGCCCGGTATGTGAGCGCGGCTACTATATTCTTTAGCGGCGCCAACGTATGGCGCACTTATAATCAATGGCCACCTGCAAATAAGGAAAACCAAAGTATGTACCTGCACGGTAATGGCCGGCTTAACTGGAGCGCACCGGAAATGAGTGAAGATGTAAAGTTTACCAAATACACCAGCGACCCCATGAAGCCTGTGCCCTATACCGATGGTATTCACATGGGCCGCACCAATGAATATATGGACGATGACCAGCGCCAGATAGGCCGCCGCCCTGATGTGCTCGTGTTCAAAACGGATGTGCTGAAAAGCGACCTCACACTTGCCGGGCCGGTTGTAGCAGATCTGTACGCCTCCATTTCCACCACCGACGCTGATTTCGTGGTAAAATTGATTGACGTTTTCCCCGACACCTTTGGCTACAGGGAAAAGGACGGCGCCGGAAACGGAAAGACCTACCCTATGGGTGGCTACGAGATGCTGGTGCGCGGCGAGGTGATGCGTGGCCGCTACCGCAACGGCTTTGAAAAGCCGGAAGCCTTTGAAACATTTAAGATCACTGAGGTAAAATACAAACTGCCCGATGTAGCCCACGTATTCAAAAAAGGCCACCGGGTGATGGTGCAGATACAGAGCACCTGGTTCCCTTTGGTGGACAGGAACCCACAACAGTTTGTAGATATTTATCATTGCTCAGAAACCGATTTTGTACCGTGTGATATAAAAATCTATAGTAGTCATGATCATCCCAGCAGGATTATTTTGCCGGTTGTGAGGTAATAATTTGAAAATGTGGAAATTTGAAGATTTAAAAATGTACTGTGTGAACCGATTGATTTTCAATATTATGAAAGCTTTATTTATCGCATTACTTCTCGTCCCTTGTATCGTTTACGCACAGAAACCCAATTACGACGGCGTTTACAAAACTCCCGTACCCGACACCAAAGCACGCCTGAAGTTCTGGGATACCATTCGCGAGTCATACACATTTATCGCCGACTCGTTTAGATACAGCTTTTCGGTTATGCGACCCAATGGCAGGGGGCAGGCCGTTTCAGTTGAATATGATGAATATGGTATATGGAAAATAATCAGGACTGATACCGAAAAGCACAAGGATGTCGCCGGCAACGAAAATTTGCAATACAGAATATATATAACAGCTGATGATGGAAGGATGACCGGTTATTTTGAAACACCACCCAATCCGGAAGTTCAGGACAACATGGAGCACGGGCCAAGGAACGCATTTTATTATAATAAAAGGGAATTCTTTTTCGCGGAGCCGACAAGGCGGTCATTGAATAAATAAAAATATTGTTAGCCTGATATATGACCATAATGAATTGTTTGCAGCACTTGTCGGAGGCAATCAAATTAGTTTATTTATAATTCATAACTGTAGTGTTTTTGTAAAAATTTCTGGTATAAAAATAATTTTAGGTTCAGCAACATTTCTTTGATTATCAAATAGTTGCATTTCAGACAATTTCCGGTTTACTTCCGGTTTGTTCCGGAAGCGGAAGTGCTATAGAAATTGAGTTATATATACTTAAATACATACAGATGAAAAATCGGAACCTTGGCAACGTGTTGCCTGTCCTGCGCGAGTGGGTAGCCGCAAGGGTAGAATAATTAGGGTCTGCTGAAATATTCTAAGATGCAGTAAATACGGGATAATTCACGATATTAGTGTGAACTAAGTGCAAAGGAATATGGCAAAAGCGCTCAAAAACCGTGCATCTAAACAACAATACAGCAGTCCGCAACAACTTCC
>CAIMDZ010000220.1 GCA_903839875.1 uncultured Bacteroidota bacterium | reverse complement strand
TAACTACCCGATCACTGGTAACTGATAGCTCGTATCCTTCTGACGGAAGGTCGCCTTTGAAGTTAACCGAAAGGGTTATCGCATTCTTTATATTACGGCGCTTATCATCCAGCATGCTCATATCGGTTATGCTGGGGTTAAAACCCTTTTTACGCAGGTATTCGGCAAAGTAATGTACCGCCTGGTGACTGGGAGAATCGGTAAGTATAATAGTTTCGGAAGTAAGATTGAACTCACCCTTCATCTTCTTCACAGATACCGGTGCAGGGATGATTCCCATGTTGGCATCGTGTTGCGCAAAAGCATCAAGGGATAAAACGAGTAATAATAATAATAGCAGTATGTTTTTCATTGATTATTTTTTTATTTCTAAATAAATTTCATCTACGTTCCACCCTTCGACGCATACCATTGGTTCTACTCCCTGTTGTTTTGAAAATGATACTCGCACAGTTTTCACCTCACCGGGAGGAACGGAAATATAGTTATTATTATAGAAAACAGGTAATATCCTCTTTTTTGTTTTTTTATCAACAAGTGAAATACGGTTGAAAAAAGCTAAAGGATTACTGTCATTGTTTTTAATCGTCACTGTTATTACACTGTCATTATTATAGTACGCTGAAGCAATAATGTCAGCTTGTTCAATCCTGTTAAGCCAGGAATAACTACCTGAGGAGTCAGGCAAAGCATAAATATTTTCATCAAAATACCCGGTTATAGAATCAACCAAATGTAATACCAGAAATACACCTGCATTTTCATCTTCTTTGTTTAAATGAGCGCTGCTACCAAAGACATGAACTGCAACGCAGCTTTGTGCAGAAACCCATTTTGTTTCGGATTTTGTGAGAAAATAATCTGATGAACGGCAAATACCCGCCCAACAAATTATCCTTGCAGAGTTAAATTTATTGTTAGCAACAATGGCCGACTTATGAATAGGGTCATACATTATGTGCAAAGGTTTTGCACCCTCGCTAAGCCCATACAGGCTGGCATTAGGATCGAGGTACACATCATACATCTGGCCCACCATAGCTGTCCAGGGGTTTTGTGTTTTCCAGATGATGACGCCGGTGTACCAATCCCACATATGCGCTGTGAAGCCCTCCATGAGCGCACGGTATTGGTTATAGTTGACGAGTTGTGCCTTCGTAGCAAAATCTTCGATATCTTCCGGGTGGCCATAGGCTTCCACCGCAGAATCATAGCAAGAATACTTATGATATTGCCAAACAGAGTCTACGACCCATTTGCCGGTGGAAGGATTGAAGTAAGGAGGTACGAGGTCCGCTTTGGGAATAAAACGCTGCAGGGACTCGTAGTCTCCAATTCCAACAGATCCCACCTCCGAGTTAAAAGGGAAGGAACGCTTCTCCCAGAATGACTTGTCGGGCTGAAGCGTATAAGGGCCATCACCACTATGCAGCGACATGCTGTCATCGTTGGAGTATTCAAAGAAAAACCGGGTACCATCCAACGCAGGCAGCAACGAATCCCTTAGTGGGACTAACACATCTGCTGGTGGCCGTATTTCATTGCCGCCGCACCATATAGCCAGCGAAGGATGGTTTCGCAGCATTTTGATCTGGTCTTCCAGCGATTCGAGAAAGAGCGCATGATCGTCAGGGTACTTCCTTCTTGCCAGGGTGTCTTCCAGTTTCAAGGGATCGTACCACCGCCCATTACAATCGCCTGACACCCAGAAATCCTGCATAACAAGCAGTCCATACCTATCACATGCATCATAAAATTCGGGCCGCTCCGTGATACCACCTCCCCACACCCTGATAAGGTTGAGGTTCATATCACGATGGAAACGAATCTCAGCATCATACCTTTCTTTGGAAAACCTAAGCATTGCATCAGATAGTATCCAGTTGCCGCCCTTAATGAATATCTTTTGCCCGTTTACCCTGATCTCCCGGCTATTGGTTTTTGTATTCCATACTGCTTTCAGTTCCCTGACACCAAATTGCACTGGTTCTTCATCCGATACTGTTGTACCGTTTATAAGGAACTTCACTTTCAGGTTGTACAAGTTCTGCGGGCCGTAACCGTTAGGCCACCATAGCCTTGGACTATCAAGCGTGAGTGGGGGGAACTCTACCAGTTCCATAGTTTGGGGTGCCAGCTTCACCTTGACTGACATCTTCTTACCCTCCAGTTCAAACTGTACAACACCTTCTATTTCACCGGTATCAGGATTTTCCACTTCTGTAGTCACCTTGATTGTAGCCGGGGCTTGCTTTCCATCGGTATTTCTTTTTCCGGGCACCAAGGTCACCACATGTGTATTTTCAACATGCACCTGCTTTGTCTTCCTGATAAACACCTTATCCCAGATACCTGTATTGCGGTCATGTATGGGTTGTATCCAGTCCCAGCCTGCTACATACTGATTGGTGACGCTATGGGCGATCACACCATCCCCACCCTGTCCGCCATTGGGATTGCCAACAGGATCCGGTGGATAAACGATTACAGCCAGCCTGTTATACCCATCTTTAGAAAGGAAAGAAGTAATGTCATAACTCTGCCGCAGGAACATCCCCCTTATCAGGCTTGTCATTCAATTTGCGACCGTTGATGTAAATCTTGCAACTGTAATTGATGCCTCTGAACATAAGCCACACCTTATCTCCCTTTGCAGGAAATACCTCATTAAAATCACGAACAAACCAATAAGTATAGTAATCCCTGCCCATATTATATATATCGGGTATCCGCTTATTGTTCATGCCATAGAATGGATCCGGAATGAGTTTATTATGGAGCAATGATGTAAGAACAGTTCCCGGCACTACTGCAGGCATCCAGCCTTTTAGTGAGTAGTTAACCTTCGATATTTGTTCTCCTTGTTCTTTTAGGCTATTAGCCCGTTTGCACTTCCAATCGCCATCCAGCCCATATTGCTGCTGCGCAGAAACACTAAATACCACAACCAGGAGTATTCCAATTAACAAAACAACCTTTGTTAATTTTCCTTCACGAATAGTCATTAAAAACGCTGAAACCGCATATAAGTGAACAATACATTGATTACTTAACTTTATTTTTTAGATACTTTTTGACAGCGACTTCAATTTTTCTCCTCACATCTTCCCAGGTAATATTGATAATCGTAGCAGGGTCATCTTGTATCTCTGCATCTTCAAAATATAAAAGAGATCGAACAATGATACCTATATCATCGGTTGAATACTTTTTTTGATAAAATTCAAGCATCTCAGAAATGGAATATTTATCAAGCAATAGAGCAATATCCCAAAAATCTTTTTTAGCTCCTCTGCCTGATACTGCTCCTAACTTCATTGGTATAATATCTTCGATTGAAACGAACCTGATTCCTTCAATTTCCCGGATTGGTTGCAAACAGGGGTATTCATGTAAAACAATATCCGTTTTTACCCCATTTATCTGATACCATACCGTTTGCCTCATTTCATCAAGCCTGATTGCATCAGGAAAATTATCGTGAATGGCTTGCTTAACTTTATCAAGATTAAACTGTTCATTTGTAAATAAATCAATATCAATAGAAATACGGTGGCCTAATTGCAACGCAAGATTAGTACCTCCTACCAAGGCAAACTTATCCAACTCCGGGATGTCCATGAGTTGTTTTAATAATTCCAGTGTGAGGGGTGAGACTGTCTGCGTATATAGCATGTAAAATCTGTAGGTTCTAAATCAAATGCAAAGCAAACAAAACGAAATACCTTTTTCTTAAAATATGCGCACTTCACTATCTCTTTTTTAATCCTGTCTTTGCCGTAATAGTTAATAACAGCAAGCTGGTCGTTCCATAATCCGTAATTAAAAACCTTCTCTATAATAAACGCAGCATTTTTCTCGAAGTCGAGTTGCTCGAAATTCACATCCCAGAATGCTGTCTTTGAAAGATTTGGAATCATGGATTAAAGTTACCTAATTATTCACAGATGATGGCCAGTCCTGCGGATTTGCCCCCCAGTTTTTATTGGGTTCGGGCCCCATTACAAATTCGAGCTCGCCACCCTTCATCAGAGTCGCATGGTCTATGTAGGTTTTGGTGTAGCGCTTCCCGTTCAATTTCACACTCTGGATGTAAGGATGGTTCTTCGCATTGTTCTTCGTCTTTATGACCATGAACCGCGAAATAGATACTTTAATAGCAACCGCATCAAATACCGGGCTGCCAAAAACATATTCGCCGTTGGCAGGGTTAGCAGGATAAAAACCCATCATGCTCCAGATAGCCCATGCGCTCATCTGACCGCAATCTTCGTTACCGGCATAACCGTCCGGCTGATCATGGTACATGGAGTCCAGTATCATCCGCACCATCCGCTGCGTTTTCCATGCCTGTCCTACGTAGGTGTACATATAGGCGATATGGTGGCTTGGCTCATTACCATGGGCATATTGCCCTATCAGCCCACTCACGTCAGGAGGAGCGCTCTCTCCCTTCACCTTTGATGATACAGTAAACAAAGAATCAAGTTTGAGAATGAATTTATCATAGGTACCATATTGTTCAGCTAACCCTCTGACATCGTGCGGAACAAAAAAGGTGTATTGCCATGCATTACCTTCTTCATACATTGATTTACCTTCTGTAGAAGTCATGTATGGATCGAAAGGTTCTACCCAGCTTCCGTTTGAATTTTTGCCACGAATGAATCCTCTATTCTTATCAAACAGTTTTTTATACGCCTCACCTCTCTTCATAAACATAGCGTAATCATCCATCTTTCCCAGCTTTTTGGCTACCTGGGCTATACACCAGTCGTCATAGGCATATTCCAGGGTTATGGTCACACTATAGCTTCCTTTGTCCTGCGGCAGGTAGCCGTATTTTATATAGTCTTGTGTACCCCTGATTTTCTGGAAAGCGCTTTTCTTCATGGCTGCATAAACCCGCTCGGCATCCAGTCCGGGCGTATTTTTCAGGACAGCATCTGCAAGCACCGGCACAGCATGGTACCCGCTCATGCAGCCAGTTTCCCAGGTGCTCAGGTCCCACACAGGAAGTTCTCCGTTTTCATCACAAAATGCAAGCATGCTGTTGAGTATATCTATATTCCGTTGGGGTTGCGTGATGGTGAATAATGGGTTCAGCCCCCTGAAAGTATCCCATAATGAAAACACCGTATAGCGCTGGCCTTTCTTCATTTTGTGGATCTCCCCTTTTGCGTTTTTATACATGCCATCTTTGTCGGAATACAGCACTGGCGCCAGGCAGGTATGGTATAAAGCGGAATAAAACACTCTTTTCATCTGATCATCTTTTGTCACCACCCTGATTTTGTCTAATTCAATCTGCCATTTGTTTTTTGTACTATTCTGTACGCTTCCAAAATCCCAGTCCCTTATCTCATCCAGGGCCTCCAGCGCTTTATCTGTGTTTATGCTTGATAATGCAACCTTCATCATAAGCGGTCTGCCATGCAGGTCGTCAAACACCAATTGTCCATTATGTACCCGTGTATTTATATAATGGGCAGGCACATACGTATGCAGGTCTTTAATAGCCATATTTGTACGGGCTGCGAAATACACACGCTGAACATTTGCCCAGCCTCTTGAATACCGGTATCCAATAACTGTATGCTCGTCTACTTTTGTAATCACCGACTCGGTAGTACTGTCGTAGTTGATCATAAAACCAAGGTTGAAACACAATACGGGTTTAGCTCCTTCAGGAAAATTATAATTATGCAGGCCACACCGTTCGGTTGCAGTTAAGGAAGTTACTATTCCATTATCCAATTTTACCCTGTAGGAACCCGGATAGGCAGTTTCATTTTCATGACTGAATTTTACCCGGTAGTTCTTTGCATCATCCGGAATCAGCCCGATGCCTGGCATCACCGAAATATCGCACCAGTCGCCGCAGCCTGTGCCGCTGAGGTGCATATGGCTAAAGCCGGCTATCATCGAGTCGCCATAGTTATAACCACTGCACCAGTCCCATCCTTCTGTACCGTTATCAGGACTTAGCTGCACCATGCCAAACGGAGCGGATACACCGGGATATGTATGGCCATGTCCACCTGTTCCTACATAGGGATCGGCATATTTTGTAAGATTTGGAACCTGTGCCATCGCTGTTGATGCCAGCAATAAAAAAATAATGAAAAATGGTTGTCTCATATACAATAATATAGGACGAAGATAGTGTGGTAATCGGAAAGACAATAATCTTTAAAGCAGCAAAATATTAGCATTAATTAATACATTTGCAATATGAACAGGCGCAGATTTGTAAAACAAACATCCTTAGCTACCACGGCCCTTCTTCTTTCCAGGTACACAAACGTTTGGGCGGCAGACAACAGTTATCCCACCGTAAGAATACCAGAGGCTGACCGGAATTTCAAAAGCCCGGCAGTGGAGAGAATTATTGCAGAAATAAAAAGCAATATTGGCAATAAAGAACTGGCATGGCTATTTGAAAATTGCTTCCCCAATACTTTGGATACAACCGTTGATTTTGAAATGATTGACGGCATACCGGATACTTATGTAATAACCGGTGATATAGACGCCATGTGGCTACGCGATTCCTCGGCACAGGTATGGCCCTACCTGCGATTATGCAAGGAAGATGAAACCCTGAAACAGATGATAGCAGGGGTTATCCGCAGACAGACAAAGTGTATTTTGAAAGACCCATATGCCAATGCGTTTTATAAAAACGAGAACAAGCGCAGCGAATGGAACAGCGATGTAACACAAATGCAAAAAGGCATTCACGAGCGCAAATGGGAAGTGGATAGCCTTTGCTATCCCATTCGCCTCGCACATGGTTACTGGAAAGAAACAGGAGACACTTCGCCTTTTGATACGCAATGGACGGAAGCCATGAAGCTGGTGATAAAAACATTCAAAGAGCAACAACGTTTTGAAAGCAAGGGGCCCTACAGCTTTATGCGCAAAACCGAATACGCCACAGACACAGTACCACTGGGCGGCTATGGCTATCCCGTGAGTGCCAACGGAATGATCTGCTCTATGTTCCGGCCGAGCGATGATGCTACTATTTATCCGTTCCTGGTAGCCAGCAACCTGTTTGCATTTGCCAGCCTTGGCCAATTGATCTCGCTGTCTGCGGCAACAAAATCAAAAATTGACGAACACGCCATTCAGGAGATGATGACCAAGATAGTGACCGGTATAGATAATGATGCAAAAATAGAACACAAAAAATTCGGGAAGATATTTGCCTATGAGGTAAATGGTTATGGCAGTTATAATTTAATGGACGACGCCAATGTACCCTCCCTCCTTTCATTGAGTTACCTTATTCCGGAAATGAACAATGACCCTGTGTATAAGAACACGAGGAAGTATGTGCTCTCCAACGAAAATCCCTTCTTCTTTAAAGGCAAAGCAGGCGAAGGCATAGGTGGCCCACACGCAGGTATAGACAATATCTGGCCGCTCAGCATCACCATGCGTGGCCTCACCAGCAACGATGACAAGGAAATAAAAATGTGCCTCGATATGTTGCAAAAGTCACATGCAGGCACCGGCTTTATGCATGAAACTTTCCATAAAGACGACGCTTCAAAATATACCCGCCCCTGGTTTGCCTGGGCCAATACTTTGTTCGGAGAGTTTGTGTGGAAGGTGTATCGGGAAAGGCCGCATCTCTTAAATGCCTGAAAAGCCCCTGTACCCCGAAAGGGGGACCACGAAATGAACCTTTTTTCAGGACTTTGGCTATAGCTTATCCATTGAACAAATTTGATTGCTCATATTCAATTCTAAAAGCTAAATCATAGTGATAACGTTAATGCTATATTCTCCAGCGAAGCCCCGGAACAAGGTCCCGATTTATCATCGGGAGGGGTTTGGGGTCCTACCACACCAGCGCACTCGCTCCCAAAATAGCAGCATCTGCATCCGGCAATGCTGACTGGAGGATCTGTACTTTGTTTTGGTAAATATTAAGCAGGTTTGCTTCCAGGTATTTCTTAACCGGCTTCAATAAGAGGTCTCCGGCTTTAGCCAGGCCGCCAAAGAAAATAATAGCCTGCGGTGAAGTTATCGCTACGGCATCCGCCAATGTTTGCCCGAGAATTTCAGCGGTGAAATCGAAAATTTCAATTGCAAGTGAATCACCCTTCTCTGCTGCTTCATGTATCTTTTTTGCTGTAATTGTACCTCTGCTGTTTCTCAGGATGGTAATATCGGTTCGCTCTTCCAGCCACTGCTCTGCCGTATGCACTATGCCAGTCGCCGAAGTATAAGCTTCGAGGCATCCATGTCGCCCGCAACCACATTTACGCCCGTTTCTTACAGCGATTACATGCCCGAGTTCTCCGGCAAAACCGTCATGGCCATAGATCAATTGTCCATTAGCCACAAACCCGCTGCCCACACCCGTGCCAAGTGTTACCAAAATGAAATCCTTCATCCCTTTTGCAGCACCATAGATCATTTCACCAATCGCAGCCGCATTGGCATCATTGGTCAATGTCGCTTTTACTCCCAGTGCATCACTCACCAGCTTTGCCATCGGGATAACAACGCCCTGCCACGGAAGATTTGGCGCAAAAACAATATCACCTGTGAAGAAATTCCCGTTCGGAGCACCAATTCCGGCACCCATCACGTGATCACGACCAACTTTTTCAATATGCGGTACAATAGCATCGCGAAGCGAAACAATGAAAGCGTTTAGGTCAGCATGACCAGTCGTCGGCAGTCCTCCCTTCACTATTATCTCACCGCGTCGATTTACAAGACCGAACCCAGTATTGGTGCCGCCAATATCAATGCCGATTGCTAATGGTTGTGTCATAATTATTGAAAAAGTCTGCAGGTGTTAAAATTGATATGTTTTGAAAAGGATGGAGCACAAGCAAATCACTGTCACCGGAAACAATGCACCCCGCCCCGCCATTCACTGCAACTGAAAGAAATTTATCGTCTTTTGGATCCCGGCAGGCAATTATAGGTTTACGAATTACAACTGGTAGCGCATCGGAGATAACCTTGTCGATAAATTCTAACCGATCATTGAGGGAAGCGTACTTTTCGAATCTCTCTCTGGCGAAAACGCGGATATATTCAGCGGCCGTTTCGTCCGAAATCAACAGCACTCCGTCATACCTCGATTTGTTATATGCCCTGGCAGGAATACTGGAATAATTCAACAAAGCGCTCAACAGTACATTGGTATCAAAGACAAAAAATCTATTCCTCATCTTTCAGGAGATCCTCCAGTATTTCAGGTGTCAGCCCGTTACTTTTGGCTGTATCGCTTACCCGCTTCATGATCTCCGTTATTTTGTCGTTTGAGGACTTACTATTCAGGAAATTTGTCAGCCATGCATTAATATATTGCTCCGCTCTTTTTTTCTTGTTTTCATCAGCGTGGTTATAAACCCTTGCCAAAGAGTCAGGAACATGAATTGAAATTGTGTTCATCATCACGATTTTAGAAAAATAAAGTTACGAAAAATATTTGTATTGCCCCCGCTCCCGCCTTTCTACTTTAGCCTTTCTACTTTAGACTAATGTCTCTCTACAAGTATATTATCAATCAGCCGTATCTCCCCAATCCTCGCGGCAATCAATGCCACCATAGGCCTGTCCGCATCATAATTCTCAAGTATGGTCAGATCATGCGCATCCGCCAGCGCTACATATTCAGGGGTCATTCCTTTTGCTTTCATAATATCCTCACATTCCTTTTTCACCACACTGAAATCGCCGGCATGTTGCTTGGATTCAATAGAAACAAGACACTGATATATTAATCCTGCAATGGCTCTTTGGGATTCAGTTAATCTTCTGTTGCGTGAGCTCATTGCCAGTCCGTCTGCTTCACGCACTGTGGGGCATATTTCAACCTTCAATTCCTTCAGCCCCATTAACTCTGTGAGTTTGCGTAAAACCAGGCACTGCTGATAGTCTTTCTGGCCTAAATACAAAGTATGCGGCTGCACTATTTCCAAAAGCCTTGCAACGACCTGTCCCACCCCATGGAAATGACCGGGTCTTTGTGCACCTTCAAGTATAGTATCAAGGTAACCAAAATCATACCCTTTTGCCTTTTCCGGCCCGCCGGGATATATCTCATCTACCGATGGTAAAAACAGCACATCACAACCCGCATTTTCAAGCATTTCAATATCAGCTTCAATTGTAACAGGGTACTTTTCAAAGTCGTTTTTGTCGTTAAATTGGGTAGGATTTACGAAAATACTGCATATTAACAACATCTTATTTGCACGTGCTTTTGCTATCAAAGACAGGTGTCCGGCATGTAGTGCGCCCATGGTAGGAATGAACCCTGGCTTATGTCCCAGCGTTTTCTCTCTTAATATATAATCTTTTATGTCCTGTGACTTTTTGAAGATGATCATACAGCTAATTTGTGCTTCAACCGTGCAAAGTACGGTTGGAATTCAATATTTTCGTAATTTTGCAGACAATTTCGATTTATTTGTTTCCGATAACTAATTCTTTACAAATGTCCGCAGACACAAAGAAACGTGTTTTAATCATTGCCAACGAACTTTCTCCTTATACCGAGTTTACTGACTTCGCTCAGATACTCAACAAGCTGGCTATCAAGACCTTCGACTCAGGTCTGGAAGTCAGGGTAATTATGCCGCGTTTTGGTGTGATCAACGAGCGGCGTCACCGCCTGCACGAAGTTGTACGACTTTCGGGTATTAATGTAATAATTGACAAAGACGATTATCCGCTGATAATTAAAGTTGCCTCTTTACCAAATGCACGCCTCCAGGTTTACTTCATGGACAACGAAGACTATTTCAAACGCAAATCAGTATTCCGCGATGACCAGGATAACTTCCATGACGATAATGGTGAGCGAATGATATTCTTCTGCAAAAGCGCACTCGAAACCGTTAAAAAATTCGGATGGCCACCCCATGTTATTCATTGTCATGGCTGGATGACCTCATTGGCTCCGCTATACCTGAAAACAACTTATAAAAAAGAACCGGTATTCGGGTATTCAAAGATCATATATACAGCCCAGGCAAACCAGTTCAAAGAAAAACTGAATCCTAATTTCATGAAAAAAGCTATGATCAGCAGTGAAATTAAGGAGAAGGACCTGGAACCATTTAAAGATGGCACCAATACCGCCCTGACAATAGGTGCAGGCAGAAGCGCTGATGTGGTTATATTCGGATCAGAAAAGGTGGAAAAAAAGGTATCTGATGAATTAAAGCCCAGCAGATATAAAAAAGTGCTCAAATATGAACCCAGTTGGAAAGAAGATGTTACACCACTTCTCGAGCTTTATAAAAGCTTAACAGAGTCTTAGTAATTCTTTTAGCACCTTAGCATTAAATTTTACAATTTGAAGCAGCATTTCAACCGTCATTTTCCGATAATTATGTTCCTTTTTATAGTTGCCATTATTACAGGCAGTTGTAAGGAAAATACGCTTATCAACGCTAAAGTATCCCCTTCCAGCAACCAGATCAACGTATACCAGACATCGCTGGCTTGTATCACACATACGTATTTTGACGACACTGCGCAAACCAGCACTGACCTGAGCGGGGTACCCATATACCAGGCAGTTGGTTCTGTAACAGATCCGTTTTTCGGAACAATGACCGGGGCGACCTTTTTCCAGGTTATACCCGCTATCACCAGTGGCTCATTTTTCGACCTAAATTCTATTGACTCTGCAATACTTGTTTTACCATACAGCGGATTTACTTTTGGGGATACCGGCAATACGACTTTAACCCAGACCTATCAGGTGTTTTATATGACCGATTCATTGACGAGTATATTTACACCCTATTTCTCCTATAATACCAAATCGGTTGATCTGGCATATCCGCTCAGTAAACCTTATACGATTAATCTCCACAACTTACAGGATTCTTTTAGTACAACAGGGGTACTTATAAAAAATTATCCCGGATTGAGGATACCCTTGGACACGAATGCCTTATTGAGCCATTTAAAGCCTGCCCAGGCAGCAATACTGCCCAGTAGCAGCACCCCTTTTGCAGATTTTATTGCTTCTTTCAAGGGAATATGTGTTCGCGTGGCAGATACCAGGCAATCTCCCGCTGCAATTCCTTACTTCCAACTCGATGGAAGTACTGTTTACACCCAGGCAGGAATTCTAGTTTATTACCATGTTAAAGGAGCTGCAATTCCGGTTCCTGACACCTCACTTTTAACGTCGTATTATTTTAGTACAGGCAACTGTGCACACTTTAATTCCATATCCAGATCATACAGCCATTTCCCGGTTAATAACCTGTTTAATTCAACACAGGCCAATGACTCTATCATTGCGTTGCAATACCAGCCGGGGGCAAGTATAGATGTGGTAATACCTGGGTTAGCCCATTTACCTGCCGGAGTTATCAATAAAGCGGAGCTGCAACTATGTTTATTACCTGGCAGTTATAACCCTGGCAACTTTCAGCTTCCTGATAAGTTATACCCCAATGGTATAGGGAACGCCAACTATCCGGGTTACCCAATATTACCTGGACTATCCTACATCCTTTCTGACTACTTCCCTACCGGCAGCGTATCGCCATTAAGCGTGCTGGATGGTTATTATCATGGCAATATCAGTCATGGCAACAGACAAAATATCGCCACCTTCACAATAGACATTCCCCGCGAAGTAATGACTTCCATAAAGGCCCATAATGATACCCTTCACCTGCATATTAACGGCACACAGGATTTTTATGGAGGCTTCCATATGGTAGCAGCGGGCGGCAGCTATTCAGACACAGCATTACGTCCTAGATTATTTGTCGTATATTCGAAGTTGAACTAATAACTATGTGTGGCATTGTAGGATACATAGGCAATAAAGAAGCCTACCCAATCTTAATAAAGGGCCTGAAACGCCTGGAATACCGGGGTTACGACAGCGCGGGCATTGCCCTGCTCAACGGCAACATGACCGTGTTCAAAAAAGCCGGAAAGGTTACTGACCTTGAAAAAATCGTTGATGAACGAACAACCCACGCCAATATAGGCATAGGCCATACCCGGTGGGCTACCCATGGTGAACCAAATGACATTAACGCACACCCGCACATTTCACAATCGGGAGACCTTGCAATCATACATAACGGGATCATTGAGAACTACGCTTCCATTAAGGAAGAACTTATGAAACGTGGTTATGTTTTCCATTCGGATACAGATACCGAGGTTTTAGTGAACCTGATAGAGGAAGTACAGAAAAAAGAAAATACTTCACTCGACAATGCAGTTCGCATAGCCCTGAACGAGGTAGTAGGCGCTTACGCTATTGTTGTGCTCAACAGGAAAAACCCTGACCAACTGATAGCCGCCCGCAAGGGTAGCCCGATGGTGATAGGCATTGGTGAGGATGAAATATTTATAGCTTCAGACGCCTCCCCTATCATAGAATATACACAAAATGTAGTGTACCTGGATGAACAGGAATATGCCGTTGTGAACCGCAACGGGCAATATACCATACGAACGCTTGGCAACGTAGAGAAATCGCATGAGATCATGAAGCTGGAGTTCTCTATAGGGCAGATAGAGAAGGGTGGCTTTGAGCACTTTATGCTGAAAGAGATCTACGAACAACCCAAGGCCATTGAGGATTCGCTGCGCGGCCGTATGAACGCCCAGCAGGGATGGATAAAGCTCAGCGGCCTCACAGAATACATCAAACGCATAGACAATGCCGAGCGCTTCCTGATTACTGCCTGCGGTACCTCCTGGCATAGCGGACTTATAGGCGAATACCTCATAGAGGACCTTGCACGTGTGCCAGTTGAGGTGGAGTACGCATCAGAGTTCCGCTACCGAAACCCCATAATCAATGAGAAGGATGTGGTGATTGCCATATCGCAATCAGGGGAAACGGCAGATACACTCGCCGCAATACATCTTGCCAAGGACAGGCGCGCTCTTATTTACGGTATTTGCAATGTAATAGGGTCATCCATTGCCCGTGCTGCTGATGCCGGTTCTTACACCCATGCCGGGCCTGAAATAGGTGTGGCATCTACCAAGGCTTTCTCAACACAGATATCACTTATCACACTTATTGCCCTGAAGCTGGCTATGGTAAAAGGTACCATTCCTACTTCCAAGCTGCGAGAGATACTCTATGAACTTGAGAACATACCACGAAAGATAGAAGAAACCCTGCTG
This sequence comes from uncultured Bacteroidota bacterium, assembly GCA_903839875.1. Classification (GTDB taxonomy): domain Bacteria; phylum Bacteroidota; class Bacteroidia; order Chitinophagales; family Chitinophagaceae; genus Nemorincola. Next base: position 24,624 of record CAIMDZ010000220.1, on the reverse strand, counting down.
CTTGACCCCCAGATCAAAGAGATAGCAGCAATCTACAAAAATGCAACCAACTTCCTGTACCCGGGCCGCGGATATAACTTCCCGGTAGCACTGGAAGGGGCGCTGAAGCTAAAAGAAATATCGTATATACATGCCGAAGGCTACCCTGCAGCAGAAATGAAGCATGGCCCCATTGCCTTGATAGACGAGAACATGCCTGTGGTATTCCTTGCCACTAACAAAAGCGCCTACGAAAAGATCGTGTCGAATGTGCAGGAGGTGAAGGCCCGCAAAGGCAAGATCATAGCTGTAGTGCATAAGGGCGATACCCAGATACGCGCCCTCGCCGACCACATCATAGAGGTGCCTGAAACAGAAGAAATACTGTCACCGCTGATCACCATTGTGCCGCTGCAGTTACTGGCTTACCATATCGCCATCATGCGTGGATGCAATGTGGACCAGCCGAGGAACCTCGCCAAATCTGTGACAGTGGAGTGATATCTTTCGCGAGGGAATGCCTCTCGCAGAGGCGCAAAGGCGCAATTTCCCATGTTATGTTTTAAAGGTCGCCAAGGTGTATTATAATTGAACCTTTGCAATCAAACATAGAATGTGGCAATTGCTACCAGTAGCCCCGACCTTTAGACCGGGGTATAAGTGATACCAAGTTGGCTTTAGCCAAAATCCGACGGCATGGGCATTCTTAATCGCGAGTAATTTCGGCTAAAGCCAGTTCTGTTAGTTGCTCATCCCCGACCTAAAGGCCGGGGCTACTAAAACTATCTTTTTTCTAAAAGACAATTTGATTTACAGCAGTGCTTAGGTAATCAACTGACACCTACTACTCACTTTCTACTTTCTTATTCTTCAGGTCTTCCAGTTCCTTAGCCTTCCTGTTCTTCTCTTCCTCCGCCATCCGCACCCGCTCTTTCTCTGCTTCCACCTTGGCATTTGCGGCCTTCATTTCTTCTTCCTTTTTCCTTACTTCTTCAGTATGAACCACAATACCATCTATCTGCTTCAGGAAATTGACGATACCTATTGCCATAGCCGGTTCGCTGGCAGAGGTTACATAGTTATCATACCCCTTTGATACCACGAAGTAAATTTTCGTTCTATTTTTCACCTTCGCTACCTTGAAGAAGAGGTCAATCTTATTGGGGCTTATTTCCGGAATTATTACCTCTTTACTGGTGTAAAATTTTTTCTTTATTGTGTAATTGGTAAGCCCCTGGTCATTCAGCTTCGAGGCGAGGGCATTAAATACCAGGTCACGGTCGTTGCGGCTGGTGGCTATGAAACCTGCTTTTTCATCCTTCCCTATATTTATTATACCCTCTTCCACCTCCTGAGCATTGGTGAACACTGGCAAAAGTAACAGGGCTAAGAATATACGGATGAGTGCTTTCATACAAATGATTTAATGCGAAATTAGGCAATTAGGTTGCGAAATAAAAGAAAAAAGGCCGATCCAGGGGAGAATCAGGTGGAATGAGCAAACAGGCCAATATTTTTGCGACTTTTTAATGCACCATGTTCCCGGAACGTATACGCAGATTCACATCAACAAGCCCCATCCAATATTCGAAGTCAGTACACTCTTTGATCGCCTCAAAATCGGCATGTGTCTTATTCGTAGTCTCAACAAAATTCTTTGGGAATTTCAAGTCTGCCAACAAATGCAGGTAAAATGAACAGCTATCGCCTGACCTTTGATAAAATTGCCAAATCATTTAGAGGATAAACGGCTACTCCCCTTTAAAATCCTGGTTGGAAAATGGCGGGTTGACTGGGATTTTTATGATATTAAATTCGTGATTGGTTTTATGATGGCAACTATTGCAGCTGTTGGTGAATAAGGTAAAACCGCTTTTGAATAACAGGGGGTTCTTCGCTTTTATTGCATTGGCCATACTATCCATCGCCGGGTCCATCATAGAGATGGATTGAGTTTCCGGCCGGTCAGTACAATACGCTTTGATACCATCCAGCGCTTCATTTATTTCTTTCATTTCAAACTCAGCCAGTTTCCAATTCTGTGCCTGGCCTGCAAACCAGAGTTTGGCATGGTGCACCTGGATACCTGACATGAATTCACCGAAGCCGGGCCTGTAAGCTTTATCAAGCCTGTTTTGCAAACTGTCTATCTTTGCCTCTAATTTTCGGGTGTTTTCTTTAGGCTGCGAGCAGGCAGCAATAATAAAAAACAGGCCCAGCACAATTATCTTTTTCATACTCTTCAAAATTACTTATCTTTCTCATCATGACAAACGCGAGAAAGAGAATAAGGAATAATGTCATTCATATCTTTTTGCCTGTTTAAAGGTTGGAAGGGATCATCATCCAAAACGCGGGTAAGAGAATAGGAGTAAGTAATGGGATTGCCAATTTTCCTTTTGGTGCATAGTTTGGGGACTTGCCCAGAAAATTATCTGTTTGGCTGCTTCAATACAATACAGATATACCTCTTATTACTACAACACAATTCTTACACCTCTTCTTTATTATGGTGTTTTTCTTCTATTCTAAATTCCGCAGCACGCTGCTTTTTGCGAATAAATATGAGTTGCCATCGCGCCTGCCATTTTACCCCTGCATGTACCTCGGGGATGGTGGTGCCCAGTAAATGCCCCCAGGGTTTCAGGCCATCTATGCGGTCGAATATGATCTTTAGAATTGCTATAAACGGGATAGCGAGGAACATGCCGGAATAACCGGCTAACAGTCCTCCGCACAGTACTGCGAGAATAGAGAACAGGGCATTTATCTTTACTTTGGATGAAACGACCTTTGGTATAAGTATGTTATTGTCAATGAGCTGAATAAGCAGATAAGATGCAAGGATAGCTAACTGCACGGTATAACCATCTTTGGTTACGGTGGCCATCATCATAGGCAGCGCAATGGCAATAATGCCGCCTAAGTAAGGGATAGTATTCAATATGCCGCCTATGACCCCGATGAGGATAGCAGAGCGCACACCTAAGGCCAGCAACGCGATGCTATTGAGCGCAGATACGATCGCCATTTCGGTAAGCAGACCTAGTACATAACGTTGAATGGCAGTTTTCGTTTCGCCTAATATCTCGGCTACCCTCAGAGAATGTTTCACTAAAAATACCTGGAACAAAAAATCGAGTATCAGCGGTTTGTAGAAAAGCAGGAAAAACACATAAATAGGTATAAGCACCAAAACAGCGAGTCCGCTGAATATAGTACTTAAGGTTTGCCCGATGTTTGTTTCCCTTTCGTGTAATGCATTATTGATCATTTCCACCTGCTTGTTTGTAGCTATGCCTAAATGCATGTTGACCCAGTTTTCCATGTTCATAAGGATCATTTGCGACTTGGTTTTCAGGGCTGGCAAGGTTTCCCTGAATGCCAGTATTTGTGTTGACAGAAAATACAACAGGCCTCCAACCAATGCAATTGCTAAAAGAATTGAACAAAATATGGCGATACCACGAGGTAATCTGTGCTGCAGCCAATTGCATAAGGGGTTTAATAAAATGGCGATAAGGCATGCAAAGGCAAAAGGAATCAGAACGGATGATAACAGATGGAGTACAAAGCATAGAATTACCACACCAGCAAGGATAACCGTTGCCTTTATGAAGAACGGATATTTTTTTGATTCAACAGGATTATTAGATATGTCGGACATGTATTAATTATATGAAAAACAAGGTTTCGTTTAATTCAACAAAATCGTACCAAGATTATAGATGTGCACGTAAAATGAGTCTCCAGTTAGCAATAAAACAGTAAATGCCGGAAAATTTTACAAGCGTCCTGCAGGCAAATAAGTAAAAAGTACAAATAAATCGCCGGATTTTACAATTTCATCAGTAAGGGTGGCAGTATCTTTGCAAAGCAATGCCAAAAGTAAAAAATACCATTCCGGTGTATGACATATGCTCCCTTAGCGGACATAATCATGTAAACCGGGATTTGATAGCTGAACCATTCGGCGCCTATCTGAAAGTTCACCCGAATTTGCATTTGCCACACAGGCATACGTTTTACCACATAGTGTTCTTTACGAAAGGGAGCGGCTTTCACACTATTGATTTTGAACATTTCGACGTAGTGCCAGGGCAGATTTACTTTATGATTCCAGGGCAGGTGCATAGCTGGAATTTTGATGGTGAGGTGGACGGATATGTGGTCAATTTTTCATCTGACTTTTTTCGCTCATTCCTAGCAAATCATCAGTACCTGGAAAAATTTAATTTCCTCAGGGGAATTGCAAATGAGAGCGTTCAGCAATTATCAGGTGATGCTTACGACGCAGCCAAGCGAATATTTGAGCTGATAGTTAAAGAAGTCAAAAACACAGATGCGTCTGCACTGGATATGGTGCGGGCTTGCCTTATAGAATTATTTGTTACCGTATTCCGGCAATACAGAGAATATGGAACAATGCAGGGGCAACAGCAAAACCAGTTGATACTGTATAATTTCAGGGAACTGGTTGACAGGCTCTATGCCAAAAAAAGGCTTCCGAAAGACTATGCAGCCCTGCTGTATATTACACCTAACCACCTGAATGCACTATGCAATCACCTGCTGGGCAAACCTGCCGGAGAAGTGATACGGGAACGAGTGTTACTGGAGGCGAAAAGGCTTTTAATCAACGCAGACAAGAGTATATCGGAAATTGTACAGCAGTTACACTTTTCGGACAATTCTCATTTTACCAAGTTTTTTAAAAAGAGTACTTATTTTACTCCCGGGGAATTCAGAAAGTCTTCAGGTGGAAATGTTTAAAATAAAAGTCAATAAATCATGGATAATACACGTTCTTGTCCCGGCCTTTTTTGGAGTGTAATGACCAATAGATGTCCGCATTGCAGGACAGGCAGGTTATTTAAGAATCCTAATCCCTATGATCTGCGATCAACGATGCAAATGCCGGAGGCTTGCCCGGTATGTGGCCAGAAATATGAACTACAAACGGGGTTCTATTTTGGAACCGGATTTGTAAGCTATGGCCTTACTGTTTTGTTCAGCGGTCTTACATTTGTGGTTTGGTGGTTCACGGTTGGCATGGGGGTTAAGGATAACAGGGTGTGGTGGTGGCTGGGGCTGAATGCAGCGCTGCTGATATTATTGCAACCGCCGATTCAGCGGCTGGCAAGGTCGGCGTGGATAGCGATGTTTGTGAAGTATGATAAGGATACCCCGAAGGGGCTGATGAAGCCCCGGCATAGAGGGAAATGTTATTCCTGACTCCTGTTATTGAAAAAATACAACAGTTCACTCATCAATGGCATACCTCCGATTTAGAAGGCAGACACGTGGGTCTGCCCTACTGCGCCAGCCAATACTTTCTCAGCAGCCATTCTCCCGTTGCAAGTACCAGGATGATGAAGAAATACCACTTACGGTCCACGAGGGGAACGGTTTCGGTGTTGGTCAGGATGAGGGGTTTTACATGGTCGTTGCGGGTGATGCTGTCGTAAAGGGTGGAGACGTTTTTGGAGGGCACCATTCCTCCGTTGTATTTACGGGCGAGGCCATAAAGAAGAGGATAGTCGGCGCCGGTCTCCATTAGCTCAAGGGGAAGGCTTTCTACCACGAAGCTGCCATTTGCGGTGAATGTTTTTTCATTGCAGGTGGTATGGGCGCTATAGGCATAAGTGCCGCCAGCCCATATGCCAATGTTAAGGTTGTAGGCGGTTCCGGAGCGTTCGAATGAAAAATTCTGTTTGCGACCGGAACTATCTGTGATGGTTAGTTGCACATCGGGGGTATTCACCTGCTCGTTATTGGCATTGAGGAGTGAGGCGCTGAGCGTGATGGCTTCCTGGTCGCTCCAGACATACCTGGGGAGGGAAACACTGAAAGGTTTTTCATTGTTGTTAGCGGTGAGGAAAGCAACGGTCTGACGGATACATTCATCTATGGTGCTATGTTCATTATAATTCTTGTATTCGTACATGCGCCATCGCCAGATACCGTCGCCAATCAAAATTGCTGTGGGTACACTACCCTGCTGTAATATCCATAGTGGCTGTAAAGGTGCGGCTTTCTGAGTGAATAAAATATTAGCTCCCGGTGCAGGTTGTACACTGCCGATACTAACAGAGAGCGGAGGCATTTTATCAGTTACCGATTGAATCTGCCGGGGTAAAATAAAGGTATTGAATGAGGGGTTGCAAACTGGGGTAACATCATGCGGCTGCATTGTGGTGAGAGCAATATGAGTGATCTGCTGCATGGTATTAATAGCGGCAATATCAGACTGGTTGCTTAGGATGAACCAAATAGGTTTACTGGCGGTGAGCAGTTGCGGAGCTATCCTTGAGCGGGGAGAAGGAAGACCATGCGCAATGATGACGCTGTATCCGGCAAAGGAAGCAGGGATATTGTCGGCGGTTGCGACGGTTACTTTGTAGCTTTCCAGGCCGCTGAGTGCATCGCGGATGGCATTGACATCAGGATGTGGCGCGGAGGAAATGATGAGGATGTTTTTCTTCTGGTCCACCACTTCTACAAAAAGGTCTCTGCGGTTGTTGGTGACATTTTTCTCGCCATCGGCCTCCGGTACTGAAATGATATAGTGATGCAGGCCTGCCCTGGCAGCCTTGATGGAGAAAGATACAGAGCGGTCGAACTTATCGGCGCTGATGGCTAATGGGGAAGATGAAAGCAATTCGTTTTCTTCTTTTATGGATACACCATTATTGTATCCCTTGCAAAGGGTAGCGATAATATCGGCACGCACCTCAAATGTGCTGTTAATGGCAACTACTTTGTTGGCATATACCCCCGAAATGCGGATGTCTTTTTGCTGAGCGCTGTCACCTATGGCTACTGTATATAATGTGCTATGCAGTGAGAGTTGCTGGTAGAGGGGGTTCATGCCTTCATTAAAACGGCCATCGGTAGCAAGTATAACAGCACCCAGATTTTGCATACCAAAAAAATCCTGGGTACGGGATAGGGCTGCTGAGATATCTGTAGCAGGCTGGCGGAAGCGGTAGATACTGTCGGTCTGAACGGTGTTTCCAAAACCCCACTGCACTACTTTGTATCGGGTAGATAGTCTGGTTGTCAGCGCATCAATGTTTTGGCGGTAGGTGGTGGAATCTGCTCCTAAGGCATTTGCTATACTGCGTGAGTTGTCCTGCAGGAGGAGGACTATGGGTTTTTCAATAATGTTTTTAGTAATGGTTATGGTGGGTACAAGCACCAGTAAAAGTGTAAAAAACACTACAAGGCTACGTAATAAAGAGGTGATCCAGGGATAAGGTACTGCACGTTTTTTATCAGCACGGTAAACCCAATAACCGGCACCGGATGAAAGAATTATAGCTATGATCCAAAAAAATGATTGCATTGGGCGGCAAGCTAATGAAAAAAATGTGGAAATAAGGAAATGTGCAAATGGGGAAATGTGCAAATTTTGTGAAAGTTGTAAAAAGTTTGCAATTGCAAAAAACAGGTCCTCCTTATGAGCGAAAATATTTATAACTTTATTGTCTGAAAGGCTAAATTTCATGCATATGAAAAACATTGCCATATACTTCATACTTATCTGCAGCATCTCTGTAACTAACACAATTGGTCAGCAGATGAGAAGTACCAATATTAGCCCAATGCCTCCGGCAAACAATTCACCAACTTATTCTAACAACAATAACAGTACCAGCCCCAGTCCTGTTTCTTCTTCAAATACCAGTACTTTGAGTCAGCCTCCCGTGGATATGGGCAACCGGAATAACTACCCGTCAAATGATACAAGGACAGTAAGCACCGGTACGGTAGGATATTCTTCCGGCGCTGCCAGGATTGCGCCATCAGTAAATTACAGCAACACCAATTATTCAGGCACTGTAGCAGGTAATCAACCTTCAGGCGCAACAGGCAGGGAAATGAGGTATAATTATGGATCAGGACATACCTATCCCTACTGTTCATCTGTTACAACAAAGTATAAGAGCCACAAACATTGCAGTGACAGCGTGCGGATAAACTGTCCGCCGCCAGTGCCACTTGAGTTTTATTATGGCAGTTCTTATAGTGTACCAGACCTTGACGATATTTATTACTACGAGTACCTGTATGATTATTTTACCACTTTCAGTGAACCGGATAATATTGCAAATACAGCAGAATATGTATCTTTTGATGGGTATATGGTTTATAACAAGGATACCTTAACCGGCATCGTGACCATGAATCCTGAATCGGTATATGTGGAAGAGGCTATAAACCAGACCTATGGAAACACCTACAATGCAAAGTATAGAGACAAATACCTGAAATGTATTACTTTATTTAAAGGAAATAAAACGCTCTGCCTGACAAGACTTGCAGATAATGATCGTCAATTGTGGCGTATAGTTCATAGCGGCAAACTGATGATCTATGATGATAACTTCAGTTTCCTTTCTTTCAGAAATATCAACCATTCCGGAATGCGTGTTAAGCTACCCGGCGAGACCACCTATTTTGATATCAGTAGCAAAAAACATTTGGTCTGGTGCATTAACCGTGCTTATAACCTGAATTTTCATGCAAAAGATTATAGTTGGAAGGAATTGTTATGGCTTATTGATAAGCTCGATTAATTACATGGTTATTTCAAACTCCATTTTAAAGTTGTAAATTTGCAATGTGACCGATAAGGACCAAATATTACAACGGATAAAAGAATCTGTAAAGGCAACTTCGCCAGGTGCTACACTGATCCTGTATGGGTCCTATGCCCGTGGGGATAACAGGGAGGATTCGGATATTGACTTGCTGGTATTGGTGGATACGGATAAGGTGACGCGTGATGAGGAAGTCAGAATTAAGTATCCTTTGTATAATATTGAAACAGACACTGGCATTATTATTAGCCCTTTTGTTCTCTCCAGGAAAGTATGGACAACGCGGCATACAATTACTCCGTTTTATAAAAATGTTACCAAAGATGGTATAGTATTATGAATGGAGAAAAAGCTAATTTAGTCAAATATAGAATTGCAAAGGCAAACGAAACTCTAAATGAAATAGAGTCGCATATTCAAAATGATTTGCTTAATACAGCTGTAAACAGATTATATTATGCTTGCTTTTATGCAGTAATAGCTTTACTGACAGACAATGATATCTATACAAAAACACATAGCGGTACCCGGCAAATGTTTGGATTACATTTCATAAAACCTGGTATTATTAGTGAGGCCTCAGGTTCTTTCTACAAAGAGATATTTGATACAAGGCAAATCGGAGATTATGAAGATTACATTGTCTTTGAGAAAGAAAAGGTTTTAGCTTTATTAGAGCCTGCAAGGATATTCATTGAAGAAATAGAACAAATATTATCCACGCATTAAACACCGCTTTTGGTGCACAGGAATCATTCCTGACCATTCTCATAAACAATCTTAAACAAAACGTATTACATTTGTGCGATTTTTTAAAATCCTTATTATATAATTAAAAAAAATTAAATCGGCACATGGCTAAAATCAAAGTTGCAAATCCCGTAGTGGAACTGGATGGTGATGAAATGACACGCATTATCTGGAAATACATTAAAGAGAAACTGATTCTCCCTTATCTCGACATTGACATCAAATATTATGACCTTGGCATAGAGCACCGTGATGCAACGAATGACCAGGTAACTATTGACTCAGCAAATGCAATCAAGGAATGCGGCGTAGGAATCAAGTGTGCTACCATAACTCCGGATGAAGCCCGTGTGGAAGAGTTCAAACTGAAGCAAATGTGGAAGAGCCCGAACGGAACTATCAGAAATATCCTGGATGGCACTGTGTTCCGGGAGCCGATTGTAATGCGTAATATCCCCCGCCTTGTGCCTAACTGGACCGCACCCATTTGTATTGGCCGTCATGCATTCGGCGATCAGTACCGCGCTACTGATTTTGTTACCAAGGGCAAGGGTAAACTGACCATCAAATTTGAAGGTGAGAACGGTCAAACCATTGAACATGTGGTTTATGATTTCAAGGGCGATGGTGTGGCTATGGCTATGTATAATACAGATGAGTCTATCATGGGTTTTGCAAGGGCATGTTTCAATATGGCATTGTCGAAAAAGTGGCCGTTGTATTTGTCTACCAAGAACACCATTCTTAAAAAGTATGACGGCAGGTTCAAGGATATTTTCGAGAAGATATTCCAGGACGAATTCAAGGCGGCCTTTGATAAGGCAGGCATAGTATATGAGCACCGCCTGATAGATGACATGGTTGCCAGTGCACTGAAGTGGAACGGTAATTTCGTATGGGCATGTAAGAACTATGACGGAGATGTACAAAGCGATACAGTGGCACAGGGCTTTGGTTCACTTGGACTTATGACATCCGTGCTTATTACACCTGATGGCAACACTATGGAAGCTGAAGCAGCACATGGTACTGTTACACGGCACTACCGCGAATACCAGAAGGGCAGGCCAACATCAACCAACCCTATTGCATCCATTTTCGCGTGGACAAGAGGCCTGGCTTTCCGTGGGAAGCTGGATAACAACCAGGAACTGATCAATTTCACTCATGCGCTTGAAACTGTGTGTGTTGAAACTGTAGAGAGTGGTAAAATGACCAAGGACCTTGCAGTGTGCATTCATGGCAATAAGGTGAACCATGGTGAGCATTACCTTTACACCGAAGAGTTTTTGGATGCGCTGAATGAAGGATTGGCCAAGAAACTCGGGTAATATTTTTTATTTCTTATTTTTGATAATGCCGGGATAATTATCCCGGCATTATCACTTTTACAATTCAGATAAAATGGAAAGATACATCGTAACATATTTTACTTTTATATATCTTTAACATACTGCCAAGGGTTACTAAAAATGCAAAAGGGTATCTCAGTCCGTTGGCGCGATTATTATAAGTACTGGGTTAATACAACCAGACTTAAAATAACTTATATGGGCATGTGGACATTATTAGCAGGATTAGTAGTTGTTGTTTTTCTTTTGTTCGGAGCAGGGCACAGAGTTTACCATACCCGCAAAGCCAAAAGAAATGGCAGTATGAAACAAACGTCAACGCATTAGCAAGGAGCTTTGATTCATATGAATATTCAATGATCCATTATAACCCCAGCAATGACTTTACAGGGTCTTTACCAAACAGCAGTAATTCAGGATTTTCCAGCAGTTCTTTAACCCTAACAAGGAAACCTACTGATTCGCGCCCATCTATGATCCTGTGATCATAGCTTACAGCCACATACATCATAGGTCGAACCTCGACTTTTCCATTTATTGCCACCGGCCGATCCTGAATCTTGTGCATTCCAAGGATGGCAGATTGAGGGATATTGATAATTGGCGTTGACATCAGTGAGCCGAATATTCCGCCGTTGGTAATGGTGAACGTGCCGCCTGCCATTTCATCGGGGCTTAGTTTATTGTCGCGGGCTTTTGTGGCCAATGCCAGTACTTCTTTTTCTATCTCTCCCATTGAGAGTGCCTGTGCATTACGGATCACAGGTACCACCAGCCCTTTCGGGCCGGATACAGCAATGGAGATGTCGCAATATTCGTGATATACCAATGCATCTCCATCAATATATGCATTAACAGCGGGCCACTCCATGAGGGCTATACTACATGCCTTGGTAAAGAAAGACATGAAACCAAGATTAACCCCATGCGCTTCTTTGAAGGCGTCTTTATACTGCTTGCGTATCTCCATAATGCGCGACATGTCCACCTCATTAAATGTGGTGAGCATGGCCGTGCTGTTCTTTGCTTCCACGAGTCGCCGTGATAACGTCTTGCGGAGGTTGCTCATTTTCTCGCGGCGCTCCTCCCGAACAGGAGTACCATCTGCATTTTTCGTCGGCGGATGAGCCAGCGCTTCGATAACATCATGCTTTACAATCCTGCCCTGCGGTCCTGATCCTTTTATACTGTCAGCGCTCACCTTTTTTTCACTCATGATGGCATTAGCCACCGGAGTTGCTTTTACATTGGCGGGTTGGGCTGCCTCTTTTGCAGGTGCCGGGGCCGCAGCCTTCTTTTCTTCTTTCTTTGGTACTTCTGCCTTTGCAACAGCGGGGGCAGCCTGTGCTGCACCTTCCGGTTTTGCAGCGGCCTCATCAATGGTGCATGCAGTATCACCAATATGCAGCGTAGCGCCTTCCTGTGCCACAATGTGCAATAGTCCGGCCTGTTCGGCGTTCAGTTCAAATGTTGCCTTTTCAGATTCCAGTTCGCACAATAATTCATCCCTGTTCACATAATCACCATCTTTCTTCAGCCATTTGACCAAAGTAACCTCATTAATGGATTCACCAACTGTTGGCACCTTTATCTCTATCATGGGAAAATATGATTAAACTTTACAGGCTACAAAAATACGTTGGTTAGTTACGGGTTGATAAACCGAATATTATTTACGAAGCATAAAACTGATTATGCCGAATATAGAAGCTACAATAGCAAGGAATTGTATCAGCCCAGCCCAAAATACCGCTTTATAAGTTGATAGCTCCAGGCGATGGATTTCATCTTTTACAAAAGATTTTGTAGCTAATTCACTAAGTCCCTCACCCCTAAAATCTTCCTTTACCACGTCATCAATAGCCTGCACAAAATCCCTTGCCTTATCCTCAGAAAGGTTCATTTCTTTCCGGGCAAATTCATACAATTTTATATTAATAACGCTCATATTGTATTCTGCAAGTCTTTAATAATGATACTATTTGAATGTAAAGTTACCAAACAACCGCCGATAAATCAAAACTGGCCCCCTACCTCTCCGAAAGAAAGAACTGAACCTTGCCCATGGGAACGATACATTATACATCAGTATAACCTTGCCAATTGAACTGCCGATTATCTATATTGTTTTTGAATATCAATATCATTTTACCCCGATAAAATCCGTACCATGAAAAAATATCTGCTCTAATTATTAATTTAGCGGGGTAATGGTACATTCTTCCTTTTTAACCGAAGCGCTTGATAGCGCCAAAAATATAGCTACCGGCAGCGAACATAACATTATAGACATGTCAACGCTGGCCCTGGGTATTTTACAGGCCGACTCACCGTTTTCAAACATCTTCCCGCAGGAGGACAAAGAACGGATAATAGCGCAACTGGAAAAAAAAGATGCGCAACTGGAAAATTATCCCCTTGAAGGAGATGCGATCCCGTTAACAATGAACACGGGGCAACTGCTGCAATTTGGCAGCCAGTATGCGCAGGAGACAGGCGATGGCGAACTGGATGTATATCATATTATGCTGGCCCTGTTCAGTTATCCTAATGAGATCGGGACAATATTCAAGAAAAGTGGCTGGGTCTTTGAGAATTTCCTTGCTGAAATAAATAAATTCATTGCCCCTCCGATCGAAATTGAGCGGATGGAGTTTGACATAACTCCATCAGTAAAGGAACCCTATTCAAAATTACGAAAAAAATTCTGGGCAGATGATTACAAAAAAACAGTTGCAGATAACCATGTAAAGGAGGCCATACGCCTTGCTGACGTTGGAAGATATGATATCTGCCGCCAGGTTTGCGAGGTGGTTCTGGACCTGGATAAGGACGATAATACAGCGAAACACCTCACCTTATGGTGTTTATACCATGAAAAACAATACCAGGATGCGATTGAATACTCAAAGGGCCTTGATTTGGACGACAGAAATATAAACCTGTGCATTGCTGCCTGTTATGTAAAACTAAACAAGCCTGAAAAAGCCATTGAAATTTATAGATCTTTTGATGGAAAAGATGCAGACCTGCATAACGGAACAGGAGCCTGCCTGAACGACCTTGGAAAGTATGAAGATGCAATAAAAGAATTTGACCAGGCTATTGAGCTTGACCCGGCGCATGCTTTCGCAATAAATAATAAAGGATATGCGCTACTGAAAACTGGGCACGTGCAGGAAGCAAAAGACCTCATACTTCATGCATTGAGCAATGACAAAGGGAACGCCCGGGCGTATAAAAATCTGGCACTGGTGCACATAGAAGAGCGCCACAAAACCGAAGCGCTTGCAGCCATAGAACAAGCGTTATTTTACAGGTACCGCGAAGATTTTAGTGATGATATAGATGAGGTAATAAAGCAGGCAAATGCATTGTAAGTTAAACCATTTTCAGCCTGCCAGCCATATTCCTGCACGGCATAACAATAAACCTAGTGCAACACTTAAAGCAGTGTAGGTAATAGCAACCCATGATTGACCTTTTTGCATAAGATCTACATTGTCGAGTGCAAAGGTAGAGAATGTAGTAAAGCCACCACAAAAACCCGATGCCAGTAAATACATGCCTGTCACCTGCAGCCATTGGCTGCGGGATGAAAGTCCGAATAATATTCCTATGATCAGAGAACCAATAATGTTGATACTAAAAGTTGCTACCGGATAAAGCGGATTATGAAGGTATTTACTAATCGCATAGCCTATACCATACCGGGCCATACTGCCGGTGGCACCACCTAAACCAACTAATAAAAAGGCACGCAACATAGGTTAGTCGTAAGTTGTAAGCTATACTTGTCTTTATTCTAAAGTAGTCTAAACTCATTTACCAATAAACCCCGACCCTAAAGGGAGGTGATATTTATCTTCCATTTTTCCCTGACTATATTAGGAAACAAACTGTATAACAACACAAATTACAAATTTACCGGCAAGTTGACAATCCTATGTGAAAACTATTTCCCGAATTTGTTTTTCAGGAGGCTTAGCGCATCATTCATACTTAGTTCTTTTGCCTCTTTTTCTTTTGGTTTTCCAAAATCCTTACGGGGTTGAGGTGGGCTTTGAGGTTTATCTTTTCGTGCCGTTGGTTCCTGAGCCTGCTTGATGGAGAGGGCTATGCGTTTGCGTGCTACGTCTACCTCAGTTACCAGCACTGATACTTTCTGATTGAGCTTCAGTACCTCATTGGGGTCTGTAATATATTTGTTGGCTATTTCGGAAACATGCACCAGGCCGTCCTGCTTAACTCCGATATCAACGAATGCACCAAAGCGGGTGAGATTGGTAACCACACCGGGCACTACCATACCTGCCTTTACATCCTCTATACTATAGATATTGGCAAATTCAAACTGCTGCACTTCACTACGCGGGTCAAGGCCGGGTTTCTTTAACTCGTTGATGATGTCATTGAGTGTGTGTTCTCCTGTTTCAGGGGTTATGTATTTCTTAGGGTTCAGCTTTTTAACTAACTCTTCATTCCCTATCAGCGACTTTACATCTACACCTATATCAGCAGCCATGCCTGAAACGACTTTGTATGCCTCAGGATGCACGGCGCTGGCGTCGAGCGGATCATCACCATCTTTAATACGGAGAAATCCCGCGCACTGCTCGTATGCCTTGTTGCCAAGTCGGGGAACCTTCATTAATTGCCTCCTTGAGGTAAACCGGCCTAACTCCTTCCTGTAGGTAACAATATTCTCAGCGATAGAAGGACCAATGCCACTCACATAGCTTAACAAGTGTTTACTGGCTGTATTCAGGTTTACACCTACTGTATTCACGCAGCTTATTACGGTTTGGTCCAGGCGTTCTTTCAGTCGCACCTGGTTCACATCGTGCTGGTATTGCCCTACCCCAATACTTTTAGGGTCAATTTTCACAAGTTCCGCAAGAGGGTCCATTAGGCGGCGGCCTATGCTCACTGCACCGCGTATGGTGATGTCTTCGTTGGGGAATTCTTCACGAGCAATTTCTGAAGCGGAGTATATAGATGCACCATCTTCATTTACCAGAAATATGGGCAGGCCCAGGTTCAGCTTCTTGATGAATTGTTCCGTTTCTCTCCCTGCGGTACCATCACCGATAGCGAACGATTCAATATTGTATTCCTTCACGAGGCTGCGTATCTTATGTTCTGCATCAATAAGCCTGCCGGGCTCATGAATATAGATAAGGCCGGTTTTCACCAATGCGCCCTTTTCATCCAGGCAAGCTATCTTACATCCAGTCCGGTAGCCAGGATCTAAAGCCAGTATCCTCTTGCTGCCAAGGGGAGCACTTAATAATAACTGACGCAGATTTTCGGAAAAAACGTTGATGGCTTCTTCATCGGCTTTTATCTTCAATGCCATACGGAATTCACTTTCCAGTCCGGGTTGTAACAGCCTGCGCCATGAGTCTTTTACAGCTTTTTTCACCTGCGCTCCTGCGTCATTATTTGCCTTTACAAATAGCCCTTCAATTACATCCAGCGCATCTTCCTCAACCGGGGAAATGGACATGCGTAACATGCCTTCCATAAAGCCCCGCATGATTGCAAGCATACGGTGTGAGGGTATCTTTGAGATTGGCTCGGAAAATTCGAAATAGTCTTTGTATTTTATGGCTTCTGCTTCTTTGTCTGCAAGCACCTTACTCAGTACCGTAGCTTTATTTTCAAAAAGCTTACGCATCCTTGCACGCACTTCACCATGTTCGTTCACCATTTCGGCAATAATATCCCTTGCACCCTGCAGAGCTTCATCTGGTGTTTTTACCTGTTCATTCATGTAACCATTTGCGGAGGCAGAAACATCAATATTGTTTTGTTCCAACAGCAATAACGCAAAGGGCTCCAGCCCGTTCTCGCGTGCGGTCTGTGCTTTTGTTTTACGTTTTGGTTTATAGGGAAGGTAAAGGTCTTCGAGGGCGGCAATGGTTGTTGCTTTATTTATTTTTTCCTGCAGGGCATCCGTCATTTTTCCCTGCCCGGTAATTGTTTTTTCTATAAATGCCTTGCGTTCTGAAAATTCTTTCTGGAAGTTTGCTTCATCCTGGATCTGCATTATCTGCACCTCATCGAGGGCTCCGGTTTTATCTTTACGGTAACGTGCAATAAAAGGAATAGTGGCGCCTTCGTCCAGCAATTCCAATACGGCAGAAACATCCTGTTGTCTTAAATTCAATTTGGCGGCAACGCCTGGTACAAACTCATTCATGCGCTTCTTATTCGGGCTGCGAATGTAGGACGGAGTAAGGACTTGAAAAAAGAAATTCTTTAGTAATGTTTGCCATTTTCATTAATTTTACAAAAAGCTATTATTATGACAACAGCAACAATGAGGAAAGAGCTAATCGCCTATCTCGAAGACGCAGATGAAAGGAAAATAAAGGGGCTGTATTCGTTATTGGAAGATAACATACACGATAAGGCATCCTTGGACTTGACGACGGAACAACTGAATTTCTTAAATGAGGAACGCAGAAAACACCTTAATGGAGAAGGGATATCATATAGCCTTGAGGAGTCAAGAGAATTGATCAGGAAACGAAAGGCTTCTTAGAGTTAAGTACAAAATTGAAATCAAGCAAGCCGCACATCGGATGATTGATGATGCTTACTGCTGGTATGAACAAAAATCCCCGGGTTTAGGCGATCGTTTCACAACTGAGGTATATTCCACATTCGAGCAATTGAAGTATACTCCATTTTATTATTCCGCATACAAAGACAATTATCGGAAAATATTGCTTAAGCATTTCCCCTACAAAATTATTTTTGAAATAGAAAGAAATTCCGCAATAATTTACGCAGTTTTCCATACCAGCAGAAACCCTGATAAAATGTTTGGATAACTACTCCCTAATCCACCCAATCACAAATAAACACATTGGTATCGTGCCCACCACCGTTATTGCGGTTGGAACTGAAAATCAGTTTTTTGCCATCCGGTGAGAACATAGGGAAGGCGTCGAAGCTACCATCATGCGATACACGCTCCAGGCCGGTGCCGTCGAGGTTCATCAGGTAAAGATTGAAAGGGAAGCCTCTTTCATATTCATAGTCTGAGGCGAAGATTATCTTCTTACCATCCGGTGTGAATGCAGGAGCCCAGTTGGCTTTGCCAAGATGAGTTACCTGGTGGGCATCAGTGCCATCGGCATTGGCAATAAATACCTCCATGTGAGTAGGCATTACTAAGCCCTGGGCAAGGAGGTCTTTGTATTCTTTGATATCTTCGGGAGTCTGTGGCCTTGATGCGCGCCAAACGATCTTCTTACCATCGGGCGAAAAACAAGCGCCACCATCATAACCCAGGTCATGGGTAATCTGTTTTACGTTGGTACCATCCAGGTTCATAGTGTAAATATCAATATCACCATTGCGCATACTGGTGAAAACTATTTTATCGCCTTTGGGAGATATAGTAGCCTCGGCATCATAGCCGGGTGTATTGGTAAGCTGTTTGGTAATATGCCCGTTCAGGTCAGCAATAAAAATATCATAACTGCTGTAGATAGGCCAAACATACTTTTTAATTACATTCCTGTCCGGAGCAAGCGGACAAGTGTCCATTGCCAGATGCGTGGAAGCATAAAGGAAATGTTTTTTATCAGGCATCAGGTAGGCGCAGGTAGTACGGCCTTTACCGGTGCTTACCAGTTTGTAATTAAATTTCCCTTCGGGTGATGTGGGTATGGCGCCATAGAAAATCTGGTCGCAGGAAAGCCCTTCAGCCGGATTTGTGCGTTGGAAAGTTACATGTTCATTATCGAAACCGAAATAGGCCTCTGCATTATCGCCACCTGTAGTAAGCTGGCGAAGATTTTTAAAATGCTTCTCATCAGGATAGGTAAGACTGGCCTGCTGTGCTTTTAAAACCAGGCATGGCAATAGTAAACCAATTGTGACGATTTTTTTAATAAAAGTAGCAGTTCCGGACATAACAAATATAATGAGCGGCAAAGCTAATTGAACCCTTTAGGATAAAAACTGATTATAAGAGTCAAATTGTCAGACAATTGTAAAAACAAGGCTATTGGGCCGCAATATTATCCACCACCTTCCGGATATTCTTTACCGCCAGTTGTTGTTTCTGATTTTCATTCATATCCAGTTCCTGCTTTTTTGCCAGGGCTCTTTCCTCGAGTATCTTTCGCATATTTTCAGCTTTGTCCATGTATCCGGCAAGTGTTATTTCCTTTTTATTCACTTTGCCCAGGTACTCAAATAGTTTCCTATGCCCTTTTAAATATGCAATAATGCCGGAAATATCGGCAGTAAACCCATTTAAACATTCCATGTATTTTTTTACACTTTCTTTATAATTACCTGCGAGCTCAGCATTATTGTTATTCCACTTTTTATATTGTTCCATTCCGCGCAGATTCTTTTTATACAGCTCCATCTGTGCGAGTTGCATTTTTTGTTTGTTTTCCTGCATCAAAGCAATAGTATCAAAGAAGGCCAGGTAGTGTTTTTGCAGGCTGTCGGCTTTCCCGAATTTATACTCATTGAACTTGCTGCTGTATAAAATTATCTCATCATCGTAATTATCATTCATTCCCAGTCTCGATCTTGTTTGCAATACAAGCATAGAGTCGGCCAGGTCTATATTGATTGCCAGGGAATCCAGCCTTTTCCTGTTCTCAGCCTGAACAATGCTCATTTTTTCACTGAGTACGGAAACCTCTGCATCTAACACATTGATCCTTGTGGTTCTTGCAGCTATGGAATCATCCAGCGCCTTTATTTCAGGAGAGCTCATTCTCTTCTGAACTTTACCGGTCTCTATTTCATCAATTTTCTCAGAGTATATCCCATTTGCTTTTTTTTGAGCTTTACTCACACTCTTCCCTAACTTATCCGTTTTAGTCTTTACAGCATGTACAAATTTTTTAGATTCTGCAATTAACCGCTTGTCATCTGTTTTTATTTTCCGAATATCTTGTTTTGCAAGCTGGTTCTTGGTTTTATTCTTTTTCTTCAGCAGGCTGTACTGATCCGGGAAACTCTTTTTCTGTTCCTTAATATACTCCTCTGATTTTTTAAGTGAAAGCACGGCATCATTCACCAGGATACGACCGTCCGTCACGGTGCTGTCCGTAAGCGCTTTCTCTACTTCTGAGGCTGCCCGGTAAGTAAGTTTCAATGCGAGTATCACCGGGTACTTATTGTTGAATGCATAGGCACGGTCTGCAAATTCAAAATCCTTTTGCTCTTCAGAAAGCTCACTGATGCGGGTAAGTTCAGGGTCGTTCTTTTTTGTTTTACAATATTTTGTGTTGAAATTCTTTACAGCGCTATCCCCGGTTTCAAAAATGACCAGTGGCATTACCGAATCAGCCAGTTGCCAATATGGGTCGGCGGGCAAATGTTTCAATTTGAATTCAGCAGGATCTTCCAGGAAATATTTCGGGTTATATTTAAAGCGGAATCTGAGGCGTTTCGCGTAGGTGATCTTTTTCCGGGTTACTTTATTCAATATCTTCCTTAAAGTAGGTGACTGGTAAATGCCTCCTGCTCCCCAGGTTGGATCGGCAAGTTCCCATTGGCCGTCTATCATAACCGCGCACCACTGATGTCGGGGAATGTATAATTTATCGCCATTATCAAATATCCAGTCTTTGGCATAGCCTTCCACATTTGCCGCCCTAAGCCCCGCCTCACGGCACATTTCGGTAAACAGAACTGAATAGCCCTCACACATAGTAGTCCTGGTTTTGAGCACCTTTTCAATTTTAGGATGTTTAATATCCCCCTTCTGAAATGATTTAATATCATATTTAATGTTGTGTGTGATCCAGTTATAGATGGCATTCGCTTTTTCGCGGTCATTCGAAAGGCCGTCACAGAGGTAATGCGCCAGTTCTTTGTAATCCCTGCTCACATTTCCGGGTGCCTTGATACCAATAGTGGAATCTACCTGTGCGGAGGAACCGAAAGAAAATGAAATTGCAATAAAAAGCAAGAGTAATATTTTATTCATAAGCGGTCCTCATTTTATGGATATATACCGCTAATATAGAGTTTTTGGGGAGAATATTATTGATAGATATATTGCCTATAAAAAAGCAAGCGCTATTCCCGTTTTGCTAAAAACTCTTGCGGATTTACTGGCAGGAAAATCTATTTATAACCGAAATTGGCTAAAAATCGCTTTGCTTCTTCCACTTTCTTTCTATTCGCGGGCGAATCCTTATACTTCTTCAAGTCATTGTTGATTACTACATGAGGGAAAAGCTTGGAAACCTTCTTTCTGATTTCGATATCGTCTTTTGCCGTTTTCATAATTATAAAGTTATTATGTTATTTTTCTTTTACCAAAAAAGCGTAATCACTATTTAAGTGAAGATGAAAAATATTAAAAATCACAGAACCGAGGCTATGAATTTTAATGAAAACTACCATCTTTCTGCCAAATACAAGGGGAAACCCGTTGTTCGTGATGTTCCGGAGTATCATCGCGAACAACTAATAAAACCCTTTCTATGAAGGCTTTCGCCTTCATTTAGCCTACTGCTTCGGGCTACCGGTAAAAAAGCCCGTAAGCACGCAATTGTGGGTAGCCTGCTATGCTGCCTTATTATCTGTTGAGGGCTGAATTTATAATGCACATGCGGAAGGAAATCCGGCGAAGCGCTAATTCGCTATAACTATCTTTTCATTCCTGATAAGCTGCTTGGCTGATCTGATATTGAGAATATAAACGCCCGGCGACAAGTTGGCTTTGTTGAATGAGAATTCATTGTTGCCGGCAGCAGCTGTTCCTGAGTACAGATCTTTTACCAGCCTGCCATTAATATCCACCAGGGAAATTTGCAGGGCAGTATTTTCGCCCAGTGAAAACGCTACCGTGAATGTGCTTTCTCTCACAGGGTTTGGAAATACCTTAGACCTTTGCAGCTCCTCCGGTTTATTGATCCCCGTTGGAATGCCGGCATGAATCTCCGCTATCCAGGTATCCCAATGCCCCATAGCGTTCGTATAGCACCCGCTCATCCATACTGATGGAGTGGCGCTTGAATGATTTCTGGACATTCCCGTATAGTCGCCCCACCTGCCCGCTGGCATCATAGGAAAGGCGATGCCCGCTTTTACGCTTATGTCGCCCGACCAGGTCATGGAGCTGTCGCAGCCAACTACCCTGACTTCCGGATAGTCAGTTGACATACTCATCGCATCGAACCCAATCATTACAGATTTATCGGTGGGTGAATTTGCAAAAGAGGCGATACCCCCAAAAGCATAATCGTATCCCGGCACCCCATAGATACTGGAAACATTGGTGAGCGAAGCTACGTCGAGCCTGTTATAATTGAGTCCGCAGAACCCGCTTCCTGCATCGCAGTTGAATGTGCAATGTATAATTCCATCCAGGTACATGCCACTCATCATCCTGCAGTCATCTGTAGTAAGCGGCCCCAAGGCCATGGAATAAAGTGCATCTGCCGGCAGCGAATAGGGCGCGGTAGGTACAGACCAATAACTCATAGTGGGGCTACAGCACCAGTTACCCGTGATCTTATAAAACCCAAGCGAATCAGCGCCGTATAACCGGGAACTGACGAGGTACATACCGGTAGACATATCGGCGCCCTGTCCGTACCCTACCGGCAATAACGTTAGTGGAGAGTCCACTATGCCTGCGTAGTGAACGAAATTGAGCGAACCTCCCGTATACCCTGCAAGTTTGTCTATTTGAAATAAAACCGCTTGCCCAGAAGACATGCCAAAGAAAACATTTCCAGATAGAAAAACTTCGCTGTCGTTGACCGCCATTTTAGGATAATCGAAATAGCCTCTATGTCCGCTGGTTGGGTCGCCGTAAATGGTGTAGCACCACCAACCTGCAGTTGGGTTATTTGTCTTGGAAAAGCATATATGCACTTTATCGGTGTCTCCTGATATTAAGCCAACTTCCTGGCAAAAACAAATAAACCGGTCGGCGCCGGGATCGTACAGCACATATGGATCGCATACGGAAACACCAGCCGGGAGCATGGGGCCAAGAAAAGAAACCAGGCTGTTCGAATACAGATTTGTGCCGGTGGAGTCGTAGTATTCGATTTTTGAATTGATAATGCTTACAATAATTCCCCTGTTTGAAATTGCCATAATATTATCCAGGGGGTATACTCCGCCGTATGTGTTGCCGGCAAAATTTGTTCCGACAGCAGGCAAAACAGATGATGTTGTCCGCTCGCCCGAACGCTGATGTGTTTTCCCCCAGGCCTTTTTCAACAACAGTTTCGCGGCCTTCACACTATCTATATATTGCTGATGCGGGGTGCTTTGTTCTATCTCTTCAAATTTCCGGGTAAGGATAGGCTTCCATCGGAGGTCCGCGCTCTTTATATTTGACGAACCTGCACATGGCACTGCCTGCCCCCTTACCGAAGGCATAACTGCTATAACTTTGGCCGGGTCAGGCGATACATAATTTCTTTCAGTGTTTTGCGCGCAGACGTGCAATGTGCACAGCAGCAGAAGAGGAATAAGGCTTTTCATAATAGGTAAATTTATTGCAATTTAAACAAATATTTGGAAAATTCTCCTTGCAAAAAAAGTCGTATCTATGAATTGA
Source organism: uncultured Bacteroidota bacterium (assembly GCA_903839875.1). Classification (GTDB taxonomy): domain Bacteria; phylum Bacteroidota; class Bacteroidia; order Chitinophagales; family Chitinophagaceae; genus Nemorincola. Next base: position 1,363 of record CAIMDZ010000220.1, on the reverse strand, counting down.
CGGATCTTGAAAATAAATATCGCTTCCCGATGAAACGCCGCCCCCCCCGTTGTTCGTGATGTTCCGAAGGGGTATCGTTAATTACTAATAAAACCCATTCTATGAACACCTTCACCTTGACTAAGCCTAATGTTTCGGGCTACCGGTGAGTGAAGAAGCGTAGCTCACGGGTGAGGCTTTCTAAACGTAGTCAGAGCGTCAGAAGGGCTGAGTTGGGTGAATGACAAATTGCACTTTTCTCCAGTAGCCCAGACATTAATGCCGGGGCTACTGGTGTCTGACGGAATTTTTTAGACTCTATATATTTTGTCCGTCGCCGCCAAGACTTTACTTTTGGGTTCTCAATGCAAAAAAAACAGTTGAATGTTAACAGTTTCCTTCCTATGCGTTACTTGGTCAGGAAAACGCAAGGTATAACGATCCGCGCAGCAAATGGCGCGACGCTTTATGAGGTGGGTAAATTCTTTTTTACTGAAATAAAAAATTCGAAATTAAATGTTCGTGGCGCAGCAGTAACCTACAATTTCCTGATGGCGATGCCACCTACTTTTTTGTTCCTGTTTTCGCTGGTTCCCTACCTGCCGCTGGATAATGTACAACAGACTATTTTAAACACCATCAAACTCCTTTCACCCAATCACAATATTTATTACACTGTTCATGATATTTTCATTGACTTCATGAATACCCGCCACAAAGATGTATTATCATTCGGCATTTTACTGGTGTTGTTCTTCTCCTCAAACGGCATACTGGGTCTGATGCGCAGCTTCGATAAAAGCCTTCCTTTTTATGTGAAACGTACAGCCTTTCAACGCCGCTGGATGGCTATTAAATTGACCATTACCGTTTTAGGGATAATTATAATTGGCATAGCGGTACTTATCTTCCAGAGTAAAGGTTTAAACCCTTTTATTCACCGGGTATTTCATAGTGTGGCTTTAGTAAAAACTATAAGTTTTATCATTCTGGCCCTGCTTGTTTTTTTTACGATCTCCATATTATACACTTTCGGGCCTTCTATGAAACACAAGTTCAGGTTTGTATCAGCCGGTTCGGTATTTGCCACGCTTGCATCGGTTATCGCAACTTCTATTTTTTTCTTCCTGGTCAATCATTTCATTAATTACAATAAAGTATACGGCTCCATCGGCACTCTTATTGCCTTTATGGTTTGGGTTTGGCTGAATACTATGATAATTTTGCTGGGCTATGAATTAAACGTTAGTATATTACTTGGTAAATTGTCAAAAGAAAAGCTGGTTGAAAAGGAATAAGCAAATATCGCTTAAATACGTGTCTCACACCTCTGAGGTGTGGGACACGTTCCCGTTGCGATCTAAGATGTGCCACACCTCGGAGG
>CAIMDZ010000219.1 GCA_903839875.1 uncultured Bacteroidota bacterium | reverse complement strand
ATAATTTTAATCTGCTTTAGTTATATACAGTTTTCTTTGCCTTTTGCCTTTTCACCTGACTTACAAGCGAGTTAAAAGCTATATCGAAAGATTCCTCAAAAGATTTGCTTTGGTGCTTTACAAAATAAGAATGTTTCGGTACCAATACTTTAATTTCAGCTATCTTGTCCTTGATAAGTTGCGACTTGTTGTCCAACTTTAAATAAACTTCTGCGCCTATTATCTTATCATGAAAAGTCTTGAGCTTTTCAATTTTCGCGTTTACATGTTCTAGAAGTTTGCTGTCTGCATCAAAATGCACGGTCTGAATCTGGACGTTCATATTCTCTGTTTTTTAGTTAAATTATATCACCCTCTCGGATGATTGTTTCTGTGAATTTCTTTTAGTTTGTCAATATTGTTGTGTGTGTATACCTGTGTGGCGGCAAGGCTGCTATGCCCAAGCAGGTCTTTGATGGCCTGTATATTAGCCCCGTTATTCAGCAGGTGCGTGGCAAAAGTATGACGCAGCACGTGCGGGCTTTTTTTGTGCAGGGTAGTAGTGTCGCCCAGGTATTTGTTTACAATCCGGTAGATGTATCCTGCATAGAGTTGGTTTCCGTTTTCGAGGTTAAGAAGATAATTGTCGTCGTGTATTTCAAGTTTTCGTTTCTCAGCCAGGTAGTCGCGGATGCTGTCGAGCACAACGGGGCTGAGGGGTACCAGCCGTTCCTTGTTGCCCTTGCCCATTATGCGCACCTGGTGCAGGCTCCATTCTATGTCCTGTTCTTTTAGCTGCAGCAGCTCGTTGCGGCGCATCCCTGTATTATATAGCAATTCGCAGATGAGTCTGTCGGTGGCGCCTTTGAAGCCCTGGTCGAATTGTATCTCTTCCAGAAGATATTGTGATTCTGATTCCTTAAGATAGACGGGAAGCCGCTCCGGGAGCCGCTGTGCGTGTAGCTGCCTCACAGGGTTCTTATCATAATAACTGTGCCGAAGGAGGTATTTGTAGTAGGAGTTAAGGCTGGATATTTTGCGGTTGATAGTGCGGGCGGTTTGCTTGTCGCCCTTCATGGTGGCCAGCCAGCCCCTGATATGGAAGTGGGTAATGATCTTAAGTACCTGATTACCAAATTCTTCTATAAGATAATCGCGGAATTGTTCAAGGTCAGCCTGGTAGGCTATCAGGGTATGGGGAGAATATCGTTTCTCAAACCTCAGGTACTGGATAAAATCTGTAAGCCGCTCGTCAAACATAGTAAACCCGCTATTGTAAATTTACGAATTTAAAACAGCGGGCACAAATTTATGTTTATTCAATGCCTTAAAGGCGGAATATTAATCTTCAAACTCGCCGTTAGCCATCTGCTGCTTGTAAACGGCTTTAAGGATCTCGGTACGGCGCCTGATAGAAGGCTTCGTAAACGACTGGCGGTCGCGGAGCTGGTTCAGAACACGTGATTTTTCGTATTTCTTCTTATACTTTTTGAGCGCTTTGTCAATGTTTTCGCAATCTTTGGAATCTATAATCAGCATATTGTTATACCCCCTTTTGGTCTTTGAGGAGTGCAAAGGTAATGAATTATGTTATTTGAACAAATTTTTTTTAAACCCTAAATCCCTCCCGCTGAAATAGCGGGACCTTGTGCCGGGACTTCACCGCCGCCAAGGGCGGGGCAGGCTGCCTGTACCAGTGGGCAGGAGGAGTTTTTTCATTGTCGCATTTTGTCGTTTTTTCTGACGTCCCGATAGCTACCGGGATTGATAATCAGTAGTGACATTGTCGTATTATTGTCGCACTAATGTCGTAAGTCTATACATTGCAGGGGGAGTTTTTTCATTGTCTAAATATACGTGAATGTTGCGCTATTGTGACCCCATAGATTTTGGCTATGTTGGGTCTGGGAAAACTATATTGAAAAAATTATTTGCCGAAATAATTGGGAATGTTCTGATTTTCCTGGTTGAAAAACCATAGATTAATAAAAATTGAACTATATTGGCATATTTTTTCATGTGAAAGTATTTGTCTTATTATTTGCTCTTGATAGCTATCGGGAGAACTCCCATAAACTTCTGAATGTTGCAAACGGGGGGATTTTCATTCCTCAGTGTGTTAAACTTCAGCTTTAGCATGGTCGTTTCATAGTACTGCAAATGTAAGTAAGATATTTTAATTTACAAAATATAACTTACATGATAGTGCAGTTTTTGGGCTATGACAGAGAGTTGTTTTTATATTAAATTGTTTAAGATCAATTGTTTAAGTATTATGAAGTAGGGGAAAATCGGAAGTGGTGTGTGGCCTGTTATAGAGACAGTGTACTTAACGAAACACCCGTCTGATACCCTTAAAGGTGTACTGAAAGGTTTCTACCGTTTTGTGTATAGATGTGGCACATCTACTACCGCTGTTTGGGTGAAACGCCGGTGAGGGGGTTGATGGTGATGCTTTTGGTGGTGAGGCAGCCGGTGGTGGTTATGGTATATGTGAGGATGGCAATGCCGGGGGCGAGGGCATGGGCGATGCCGGTGGTGGCGCCGATGGTGGCGAGGGTTGTTAGGGCACTGGTCCAGAGGCCGGCGGGGGTAGAGTTGGTGTAGAGGCCTGTGGTGCCGACTACCATTGTGGGGTAGCCGATGATCATGGTGGGGTTGGGGTTGACGTGGATGAGGGTGTCTGTCTTACATCCGGTGGGGAGGGTGTAGGTGACGTAGGTGGTACCTGCGGATATGCCGGTTATAAATCCTGTGGAGGAACCTGCGGTGGCGATGGCGGGGTTACCGCTGGCCCAGAGGCCGCCGGGGGATGAGTTAAATAGGGTGGATGTTATACCGATGCAGATATTGGTAGTGCCTGTTATAAGGCCGGGGAGTGGGTTTACGGTGAATGATTCTGTTACGGTGCAACCTGATGGCAAAGTATATGTGACCGTGGAGGTGCCGGGGGCAAAAGTTGTGACCAGACCTGCACCACCACCAAGATTTAATACTGTGGCTACAGTGCTGCTGTAAGCGCCTGTAGTGTTGCTGTCATGTATAGTTAATGTATCACCCCATGCGCACTTAGTAGTTAGTCCGGTGAATGGTGGCACAGCAGTTACTGTTACTGAATACGTAACCACGCATCCTGCGGTTAAGCTATAGCTGATGGGTACTGCTCCTCCGGCTATGCCTGTAACTATTCCTGTTGATGAACCGACTGTTGCTATGGCAGGATTGCCGGTGCTCCATGAGCCGCCTGTTGTTGCAATGCTTAAAGTTGTGGCGCCACCTACACAAATGTGGTTGACGCCTGTGATAGATGGTGGGGCTGGGTTTACGGTTATGCCTCTTGTTATGAGGCAGCCGGAGCCTATGCTGTAGGTGATTGTTGCAGTTCCTGAGTTGATGCCGGTTACTATGCCTGTGCCGGAGCCTATGGTTGCAATGAGTGTGTTACTGCTTGTCCAGGCACCGCCACCGGTAATATCTGAAAGTGTTGCCGATGTGCCCACGCACACGGTCAACGGACCGGTTATGGCCGCAGGCCCGGCACTCACAGTTTCTGTTCGCATAGCGACACAACCTGTGTGGGCCGTATAAGTGATCGTCACCGTTCCTGTGGTTACTCCAGATACGATACCTGTTGCGGTGCCTATAGCAGCAATTGCAGTGCTGCTGCTGCCCCATGTTCCGCCAGTAGTAGCATCAGTGAGCGCTGCAGTGCTGCCTGTACACACTATTGCCGGCCCGGCAATAGCGGAAGGCAAGGGGTTTACCGTGACTACTGCGGTAATCAAACAACCGGTTCCCAATGAATAAGTGATGGTTGCATTTCCAGCTATTATGCCGGTCACAATTCCGGTTGCCGGTATCACGGTTGCCACTGAGGTGCTGCCGCTCGTCCAGGCACCTCCGCCGGTTACGTCAGAAAGCGCTGTTGTATTTCCAATACAGACATTCAAAGTCCCCGCGATGGGTGCGGGCCCTGACGAAACAGTGATGGTCTTTGTAGCAATGCAGCCGGACGGCAAGGTATAACTTATGGTGGCTATGCCCGACGCCACACCTGTTACTATTCCCGTAAGGGATCCCACTGTCGCGATTCCCGGAGCACCGCCGGACCATGTGCCACCCGGGCTTGCATCAGCAAGAACAGTGGTAGCAGACACACAAAGAGCATATGCTCCGGTAACAGGAGCAGCCGCTATTACACTTATAGCCCTGGTGATGAAGCAACCACCCATTGAATACGTAATGGTGGCCGGGCCCACGGCTACCCCGGTTACAACTCCGGTAGCAGTGCCTATGGTAAGCGCAGTTCCCAAAGTACTCCAGATGCCGCCAGTGACAGTGTCAGCTTCCGTGACTGTAAAGCCGGTGCACACTGATGCCGGGCCTGAAATAGCAGTTGGTGTTGCATTGACCGTAATACTCTTTGTAGCGAAACAGCCTGAGGCGCCTACCGTATATGTAATGCCGGCAATACCACCTGCCAAACCGGACACTACGCCGGAAGTGGCGCCAATTGTGGCAACGGATGTGGCCCCGCTGGTCCAGGTGCCGCCAGGCGTAACATCTGTCCATGTTGTGGTAGTGCCTGAACAAAGGCTACCCGCGCCCGATATGGCAGCCGGGGCAGCAGTTACTGACTCAGTCCTGGTTACCATGCAACCCGAGCCCAATGAGTACGAAATGACCGTTGTTCCGGCCGTTACACCAGTCACCATGCCGCTCAGCGATCCTATAGTCACATTGCCGGTACTACTTGTCCATGTTCCGCCGGGGACGGTATTGCCCAATGCCGCTGTTGCGCCCACACAAACGGCAGCCGACCCTGTTACGGGACCCGGGGCTGTACTCACTGTCTCAGTAGTAATTGTTCTGCAGCCGGTTGGCAATGTGTAAGTTATGGCAGTTGTTCCGGTGGTCAGACCTGTTATCGCACCCGTGGCTGATCCTATTGTTGCTACGGAAGTGGTGGCGCTCGCCCATGTGCCACCAGTTGTTGCGTCAGTCAGCGTGATGCTTGCACCCACGCACAAGGCAGATGGGCCGCTGATTGCAGCAGGCAATGGATTTACCGTGACAGTTGTATTTCTGAAACATCCACCCGGGGCAGTATACGTGACAATAGCAGTACCGGCCGAAACGCCGGTCACTACGCCGGTTGATGTGCCGACCGTGACCGTCGAGGCGGCAGTGCTCCATGATCCGCCGGCAGTTACGTCAGCAAGTGTTATAGTACTGCCACCCGCGCATACACTTACAGGGCCGGTGATGACATCAGGCAAAGCGTTGACAGTAACAGTGGCCATAGCAATACAGCCCGCACCAAGAGAATAAGTAATGACAGATAAACCGGCAGTTACTCCGGTGACCATGCCTGAAGCAGACCCTATAGTTGCAACAGTTGGTGTAGTTGATGTCCACGCCCCGCCTGTAGCCGGGTCACTCAGAACTGAGGTAGCCCCTACACACACATTGAGGGTACCGGTGATCGTTCCCGGTGTTGAATTTATGGTCACGGTCTTTGTTATATAACAACCGGAAGGCAGTGTGTAAGTTATGATTGATGTACCAATGGCCAAACCTGTAACACTACCGGTGACCAGCCCCACGTTTACATTCGCATTGTTCTTACTCCATGAGCCGCCCGTTGTGGGATCGGCAAGAGTAATAGTGGCCCCAATGCAAACAAGGGATGGCCCGGCAATAGCCGCCGGCAGCGGATTAATTGTTACCACCGCTGTTGTAAAGCAGCCGGTGGGTAGTGTATAAGTTATTGTGGTAGTACCGGTTGCTATCCCGCTGACCATTCCGGTCAATGATCCGATGGTGGCTACTGCAAGCGTACCGCTTGTCCATGTGCCACCACTGCTGGTGCATGTGAGCGAAGTAGTAGTACCCGGACAAGCACGGAGTGTGCCGCCGATAGACGCGGGTACAGTATCCACAGTCACAACCCTTGATACTGCACAGGTGACCCCAAAACCGAAAGAATAACTTATTGTAGCTGACCCCGAAGTTACGCCTGTGAGTACACCGGTACCTGTGCCAATAGTGGCCACGCCGGTAGTCGTAGATGACCATACGCCACCAGCTATCGGGTCGGTCAGTGTGATAGTGGCACCGGGACATACATGTGCCGGACCAGTAATGGGCAGAGGATATGGGTAAACATTTATCGGGAAGGAGGCAGTGCAGCCCGCCCCCATTGAGTAGGTGATGACGGAAGTGCCTGGCGTAAAGCCGGTATAAACACCGGTAGTAGCAATTATTGTAGCAACGCCGGTAGATGCAGAGGTCCATGTGCCGCCAGGAGTGCCGTTGAACAGTGTATTACTTCCCCCCGTACACACTCCGGCAATTCCTGTTATGGCCGTGGGGGCAGGATTGATTGTAGCGAGGGCGGTTGCAAAACATCCGGAGCTCAAAGTATAGGTGATCATCGCATACCCCAGCGCCATTCCGGTCATTGCCCCGGTGCCCGGATCTATGTAAGCTATTGCGTAGTCGCTGCTGGTCCAACTGCCGCCGGGTGTTGCATCAGCCAATGTATCGGCTGTGCCTAAGCAGAGACCAAGTCCTCCGGTTATTGGTAACGGCCCCGGACTCACGGTTACAACCGCTGTAACGAAACAACCGCTGGAAATTGTGTACGATATAGTTGCGACACCCGCCGACACACCGGTAATGATCCCGGTCCCGGGGTCTGCTGTTGCTACAGAAGTACTTCCCGAAGTCCAGGTACCCCCGCCTGCATCGTACAGGTATGTCAGGGCGCCGGCGCACACCACAGGAACACCTGTAACAGGTCCCGGTGTTGGGGTTACAGCAACCATATTGGTGACATAACAGCCGTCAGGCAAAGTATAGGTGATATAAGGACTGCCAACAGAAACGCCGCTCACAAGGCCGGTAAGCGAACCCACGGTGGCTAACCCGGGCGCTCCTGAACTCCATATGCCCCCAGGCGTGGCATCGGCCAGCATTCCGGTGGACCCGACACATACAGAGCTAATGCCAGTTATGGGTAATGGGGCTGCATTTACTGTCACGGTGACAGAAATAAAACAGCCGGTAGCTATTGTGTACCTGATCAAAGATGTTCCGGGTGATATGCCAGTGACCAGCCCGGTCAGGGACCCTATCGTTGCTATGCCGGTTGACGCCGAGCTCCAGCTTCCACCCGGGGCCGGATCTGTGAGGTAAACGAAACTCCCGGCACATACAACCGGCACACCAGCAATGGCGACAGGGAGCGTATTGACAGTTACCTGCTTCGTTGACTTGCAGCCAGTGGGCAATACATAAATTACAGTGTCCAGCCCTCCCGCTATGCCAGTAACAAGCCCCGACGACGACGCAGCTGTGGCTAATGGATTCGTGCAACTCCATACTCCGCCGGCCGGTGTGCAACCGAGTGTAACAGCCGAGCCGATACACACTGACGAAGGACCAGTGATGGCCGCAGGCAAAGGATTTACAGTAACAGGTTTTGTTTTAAAACAGGTGCTTGTATAACCATAGGAAATCAGCGATACGCCTGTAGTAATACCTGTTACCAGGCCAGTTGTTGAGCCCACCGTTGCAATGGACGTTGCCCCTGATGTCCAGGTCCCCCCTGACATCGCATCAGCAAGCGTTATTGTTGCCCCCAGACACACAGACGAGGGGCCAGTGATGGCGCTAAGTGAATCATATATCCAAAGCTGGGCGCTGTCTGTAACTCCACTCGATCCGCCACATGCGTAAGAATAGGTGCTTAGTAAACCCAGCTTAACAGTTTTTGGTCCCGCCGGCGTAACAGTGAGCGGATAAATGAAGAGCGTATCTGTGGCCGCATAGGCAGGTATGGTTATACTGTCTGCGATCATGGTATAATCATACCCGTTTATTGCGGTACCACCAATATTAAAGTGAACAGTGAGCGGTGATGGGCCGGCAGATGCGCGGGTGAATATAAACTGACCCGGAGCGCAGCCCCGTGCCGTAAATTGCGCTCCAACAGTAGTATCTGCCGGGTCAAGGCCAACAGGCAATAAGTGGGTGCCTGTAGAATTAAAGCTGCCCGCCTTTAAAAAAACGCCGGAATCATAAATGTGATCACTTGCATCTGCTATGCCTAATTTCAGATGGTAGGTATCACAAGGAGTCACTGCCGCCATGGCAGTCATGGTCACGGTCATCCCGTAATAAGTAATCGAGGTCCCGGACGAGTTGTTTACATAATAAGTACAAAAAGGAGAGCCCGAGCCCATGGCGGTACAAGCGCTACCCGACGAGCAGTTCACACTATTAATACATACGGGTATTGACGTGCCGGGCACCCTGGCCATATTGTAAGGAGTACTGTAACCGGGCCCGCTGATAAAAAATCCAAAAACGTCGTTCACCGATGTACAGATGCAACATCCGTATTCCTCCGAGCCGAATACATAATTGAACTTGACTGTATCGCCTGTCGGCTTGAAATCAAATTCAAGTATGCAGGCATCATAGGTCGGGTAGCCGCACAGCGCAGTTAGCTGTGCGTCCCCTGCTGTTCCGAGGTTGGTACTTGCAAAATTTGACTGCGGCCCAAAGGCGCCATAACCACCGCTCAACGCAGACGCCAGGCCATTTGTGAGGACAATGCCACTGTCAAAACTCAAAGACGTACTTCCGGAAAACGTGCCGTAGGCTGAAGACGGGCAGGTAAGCGTGGCGTTCATAATGGAAATACCGCTGCCTATGAGCTTATTTGCGAGGGTTGCGGCTGTAGTTCCCGTAACTACTGTGACCTGGGCATGTAACAAAGCCGGCCAAAGGATCGAGGACAGGATGAGGGTAACCAGGTACTTCTTCATATTAAAAAGCAATATTAAAATAAATCCAAGGGCGGTCGCGGGATAGCAACATTCCCGAATAACCAAACTTATGTCAACACACCTGCAACATCACCAACTATCGCGCATATTTAATACACCGGCGTTTAAAACATAAATGTAGGTATAATTTAAGAAAAATTCTATTTTAAATATACGTATTTTCAATTTGTAGACAGTGGGCGATCATCATCTGAACCCTTAACCTGCAGGCAGGCAGGTTGAAGCTGTCATTCGGCAAAGCTCATGATGACAGGATGATTTTGCCGAATGTGTTGCGTAGGCGCGAGTGGACCTCTCCCCGGCCTCTCCGAAGGAGAGGAGATGTTGCGTAGGCGCAGGTGGGATCACCATGCCTGAAATGCGGCCGTCGCCGATATCAGGCTGTCCCCTCTTCTAACCACCTCCCCCGCCGCGGCGAGTAAGCTGCGCTCGTTCACTAGCGTTCATCCTTGAAAAAAGGATGAGAGTTGGGAGTTGTGTTACGCAGGTATTGCTGGCGCAATAAGGGGTTTGCCGAGTTGAACCCCGAATGTACTCTGTCTTCGCCGAAGCTATGACAGACGATGAAGGGAGTGACCCTTCGATTCCTCAGGGCAGGCTACACGGACGGTGATAGTAGTAGCCAAGCCGGGACAACAAATCTTCACATGCTTGCAGCTATTATTTATTTTGCTAATTTTGGACTGCCAATCTAAAAAAACACAGATCAATACAAACACTTTACAATGGACGAAACCCGCAGGTATATATTTTATGGTTTTGCGATTTTTGTATTTGTAGTTGCACTCACTTTATGCATCACTTGGTGCAACAACCGTCATGAGAGGGATGAGGATACTTTGCATGAGTATTATTACGGGAAGTAGTGGCTTCACGCGAGATTTTTTTACGCGGAGGCGCAAAGGCGCAATTTTCAGTGTTACGTTTTTAAGGTTGCGGAGGTGATGTGCAATCAGATTGAATCAAAATCAATTTTTATGAATGGCTTTTTTTTGAGGCCAATGAGGGAGCCGGTAATGGTGAAACAACCACTTGACGCCCAAAGTGCAGCAATGCATTATCTGCGTGTGTTGTCACCTGCATCGCTTGTGAATATCTCATAGGTGACAAAATAAGCCAGGCAATGCAATGCAAGTCCGAGAATAAGCGGGATGATATTCAGTTTTCGTCTGTGAGACAGGCTTATCAAGAATACGGCGAGGGCACTGATAATATGTGCTGAGATCAGTATCAGTGCTGGGTGGCCTTCTGCTGCCATGGCAAAATAGCACACGGGCAGGAGCAAAATGGCACCTGTGGTGGCGTACAGCTTTTTGTTGACGAGCAAACTCATAATAATTCAGTTTCTACGAACCCCAGGGTGGTAAATTGCTAAGGATCTAATGCCCCTCTCCGATTGTGCTGTCGTAATCTATGCCCTGGCGGCGGAGGATACCTTTTACACTGATTGCAAATAATGCAAGGTAGCCGAAGCAAAAGACCGCAACCCAATAGGAGTTGTGGATGCCTATGGCGGCGATATCGGCGAGCTTGCCCTGGATAGGGGGGATGATGCTGCCGCCAAGGATCATCATGATCAGGAATGCAGAGCCCTGGGAGGTGAACTTGCCGAGGCCGGCGATGGCCAGCACAAATATGGCGGGCCACATGATGGAGCAGAAGAGTCCGCCACTGAGGAATGCGTAGGTGGCAACCTGACCGGTGGTGAGGATGCCTACGAGCATACATATAATACCTAACAGAGAGAAGATCAGAAGGGTTTTGGCGGGTTTGTCCTGGCCGGCGAGGAATGCGATGCCCTGTATGGGGATACATACTACATACCAATAGAGAGGTGCGGGGTCGTTTTGGGCAATGGCGTTGACGCCTATGACTACGGCAAATGCGACAAGGGGGACTACGAATATGAGCACATTGCGGACAGATACGGTGGGTTCGAATATTTTGATGGAGCCGGTCCAGCGACCGATCATAAGGCTGCCCCAGTACATGGAGGCGAATGGTGCGATCTGGGCGGAGGAATAGCCGCCGAAGAGGGGTTGTTTGAGGAGTTCGCCGAGGTTGCTGCCTATGGTTACTTCAACGCCTACATAGGTGAAGATGGCGAGCATGCCGAGGACGAGCTGCGGATAGCGCATAGCGCCCCAGCCACTGCCGTTTCTTCGGGCGAGGGCGAGGGATATGAGGAGGGTGCCCACGATAATGATTAGCCCGCCGAAGAGCCATTTCATACGGTCCATTTCAACTTCCTGCGATGCCTTTTCGCCGGGCTGCAGACCGAGATAGCTGCGGAATACGGGAACGAAGATGGCGATAAGGAGGACGGTCATTATCATTAAAGCTGCAAGCGCCTTGGGGGAGCTATTGGCATGGCTTTCGTACTTGCCTGCGGGAAGTTTTTTAGAGAAGTAGAACAGTCCGGCGGCGAGCAGGAAGAGCGCGCCGACGCAGGTGTACAATATAGTGACATTGCTGAGGCCGAGGGTTTTGACGAGTTCGCTGATCTGCTCGCCGGTGGTGGCCTTTGTGGTGCCGAAGAGGGCAAGGCCAACTACTATGGGCCCAATGGCAGTGCCAAATGAGTTGATACCGCCACCAAGGGTGATGCGGTGAGCGCCGGTTTCGGCGGGGCCGAGGAGGGCGGCGAAGGGGTTGGCTGCGGTTTGCTGCAGGGAAAAGCCGAGGGCTACTGCAAAGAGACCCATGAGCATGCCAGGAAATGAATTTGCATTTACCGCGAGGATCATAACGAGCGCACCCAGTGCGGAAAACAACAACCCATAGACGATGCTGTTGCGGTATCCCCAGCGGGCGACAACGTCTTTGCCGAAGAGGGAGGCGATGGCGTAGAGCACAAGCGCGCCGACATAGTAGGCGAGATAAAACGCGAAGTCTATGAGCTGCGACTGAAACTGGTCGAGACTGAAGTGGTGCTTGCAGTAGGGGATGAATACGCTGTTTCCGGCGGCAATAAAGCCCCAGAAGAAGAACACAGTTACGAGTGTGGATAATGCACCGGAATTATTGGTTTTGGCATTGGTATTCAGCTCCATGTAAGAAAACGTTTGGATAAAGATAGGTATTTGGTTGATTGGTTGGTTGGTTGAAACGTTGATTGGTTGATTGGTTGACAGGTTGATTAGTTGAAACGTTGATTGGTTGATAAGTTAAACCCCTGAACCCCTCCCGAAAAAATCGGGACGTTGTTCCGGGGAACCATGAATTTAGCTGGGTGCATTCATCAACATTAAGCTTGCTATTGAGCGGCGTTGTTTTCTTGTTTTTATCGCCATGAATAAACATTAGCAAGCGGCTGTTCTGCCGGTTATTTAAACAAGCGATAAACGTCCTTTAGATATACAACATTATTCGAGCTATCTACAGTGGCGGGGGTGTAGACTACGAAGACGGGGACCTGGGGGGTGACTTTTGTGGGGACTGGTTTCTGGTCGCGGAGGCAGGCTTTTACGAAATTGGAGTCAAGTTTGTTGTTGAGGAGGTAGTTGCCGAGTTCTATGGGTTTTTCGACACGGATGCAGCCGTGGCTGATGAAGCGGGAACTTTTAGCGAAGGCTTTTTTGAAGTTGGTGTCGTGGAGATAAACACTAAAGGGGTCAGTGAGGTTAAATTTTATGACGCCCAGGGAGTTGTCGCAGCCGGTGCATTGGCGGAACTGGTAGGGGAAGTTGCTGCCGGAAAAACTGGCCCAGTTGAGGGAGGTGTAATCAACAACTTTCCCGGCTTTATTGACCACCTGTATATCCATTCCAACCATGGCTGAGGGGTTACGCTTAAACTTTGGGAGCAGTTCTTTTATTGCAATACTCCGGGGTACGTTCCAATAAGGATAAAGTACAACCTCGAAGCAATAGGTGGAAAAACGGGGCGTTTTGGTAGCAGGTTTGCCCACTACCACCTTCATCTGTAAAAGGGATTTGTCCTTTTCGAAGTATCTAAGTGATGCAGCAGGGATGTTTACTATAATAAACTTATCGAACCGGAAATGGTGTATCCAGCGGTAAAAATTCAATGAGACGCTTAACTGGCGGACTTTTTGGGTATGGGCGGAATCGAGCTGGATTTTTAGTTCCTTCTTAATAACTATGTATTCCGCGGCAGTGGGTTCCAATGAAGTGATAATCGTGCTGATATCCGAAGCGGTTTTTAGTGTTACCAATGCGGTAAGCAGGTAATTGTCGTCTGTTGTGGCATACTTTCCGGAAATCTCATCATTGCCGAGCCATCGTGATGTTTCAGTTCCCTGGTAAACATCCCTGCAAAAGGAGATAACAGCATCGGTAAAGACTTTGTCTTTTATTTTGATTTCAGTGGTATCGGTGGTGGTGAGGTCTTTCTTTAGTTCATCATAATGATACTTGCTTTTGTCTAGTCCGAGGTAGCCGGCATTATCTAAAAGAAGGATGAAGTTCTTTTGTGCTTTTGAATAATCAACAGGCGAATTGAACCAGTATGGGATACGTTGCGTTGCTTCGTAAAATTTTTTGACGAGGGAAGGGTTGTGCAGGTTACCTGATCCGGCATCAGGTGTTTTGGCTGAAATGCCATAACCGGCAAAGAGGAAGAAAATGACGAGTTGTATTTTATAATGTATTCGTTCCATTGCTCATTGGGTTAACCTGCCAAACTGATATTGTTATAGTCCTTTTATCATTCTTCCAAACCGCTGGTGATAGGCCTTTTCCAGCATTTCCCTGTGATCGGGATGGGCTATACCTGTTAATAACTGCGCCCGATGCTCCATATTCTTACCATAGAGATTCACTACACCATATTCGGTTGCCACATAATGAATATGGCCGCGTGTTGTGACCACGCCTGCGCCTTCTTTTAAATGAGGCACTATTCGTGAAACTCCTTTGTTTGTCGTAGAAGGCATAGCAATGATAGGCTTGCCTCCAACTGATAAGGCAGCTCCGCGCATAAAGTCCATTTGTCCGCCAATACCTGAATACTGGTAAGTGCCGATAGAGTCAGCACACACCTGCCCTGTTATGTCTACTTCTATGGCACTGTTAATAGCTACAACCTTTGGGTTTTTCCTGATTACCGTAGTATCATTTACGTAAGACGCGCTCATGCAATTTACGTAGGGGTTATTGTCAACAAAGTCGTAAACCTTGCGAGTGCCCAGGATGAAGGTGCTGACTATTTTACCACATTCTACTTTTTTCCTGGTATTGTTGATCACCCCTTTTTCTACAAGCGGGATAACACCATCTGAAAACATTTCGGTATGCACGCCCAGATTTTTATGATTGATAAGCGCATTCAATACCGCATCAGGTATGGCTCCAATACCCATTTGCAGACATGCACCGTCCTCTATCAGCGAAGCTACCTGTTGTCCTATTTTTTCAGTTACAGCGTCAGCCCTCGAAGAGTAATTCACTTCGAAAAGTTCCGATTCTTCCCAAACCATTGCATCAAAACGGGAAATATGGATGATGCCTTCTCCAAGTACGCGTGGCATTCTGGGGTTTACCTGGGCGATTATTTTCTTTGCTTTGCGTGCCGCCATTATTGCCACATCAGCGGATGTTCCAAGAGTGCAATAACCATGTTGGTCGGGAGGAGAAACATGTAGCATAGCTACATCCACGGGTAAGACACCTCTTTCAAACATATGAGGTATCTCGCTGAGGAAAACAGGTATATAACCGCCAAATTCCGAGTTGGCCCATCCGCGTATATTCTCGGATACAAACAGGGAATTCAGATAAAAGCTATTGAGCACTTCCGGATGATCCCAGTCTATAGCTCCATAGGTACTTATTGACATTAATTCAACATCTTTAATTGTACCGGCGCGTTTTAGCAGTGTGTTGATTAAGTGGAGGGGAGTTGCGGCACTGCCGTGTACAAATACCTTGTCACCGCTATTTACCAGCTTTACCGCTTCTTCCGCAGATGTGTATTGAATATTCATAGTCTTCAGAAGCAGCAAAAGTACCGCTAGGATTTTTGTGGCACTATGACGGAAAATAGTCTGGCTTATGACCTCTGTCATTCTTTAAGGTTCTTTGAGGGTCTATTTTTGATATGTAATATTCTTTTTATGAAAAAGATACTTTTGGCTTTCGACGGGCAGCATTTTTCGAAAGGTGTTTTCGAATTTGTAAAGCAGATGAATAAACACCAGTCTGTTTTGGCTACCGGCATTTCCCTTCCGGCTGTTGATTATGTCGAATTATTGTATTCCTATGGTGGAATACCTGCGGGGCCAATCTACATAAATGATGCTATAAATGTTGATGACCGGCTGGTGAAAGAGAATATTGACAGGTTCACTGAATTATGCAAACAAAATGGCATTGCGTGTAAAATTCATAATGATTTCACAAAACATGTTCTGTCGCAAGTGAGGGAGGAAACGCTCTTTGCTGATTTGCTGGTAATAAGCAGTAAATCGTTTTATGAAAACCTGGGTGAAGAAACACAGGATGATTATGTAGACAACGTACTTCATAAGTCAGAGTGCCCTGTAATTTTAGTTCCCGAAGATTATAAAGAGCCAGCTAATATAATAATGGCTTATGACGGCAGCTCCCAATCGGTATTTGCAATAAAACAATTTAGTTATTTATTCCCCGAATTCCACGATAAGCAAGCGCTCCTGGTGTACATTGACAAAGGCAAATCCGATCTTCCGGAAAGGGCGAATATTGAAGAGCTTATATCAGGTTGTTTTCCCCGTTTCTCCATATTTAAGCTTAAGATTGATGCCAGGAAAGACATGGAACAATGGTTGATTAGTAATGGAGATACACTACTTGTAGCAGGGGCTTTCGGGCGTTCCTTATTTTCTGAAATGCTGAAGAAGAGCTTTATAAAAGATGTTTTACATCATCATAAGGTTCCTATTTTTGTAGCCCATAAATAGTAATATATAAAAAAATCAGGCATGGGTATCAGGCTTTAAAAAATTAGCCCAGGTCAATACCAGGGGGAGACTAAAGTAAGCTGGCTGAATGACCATAATCATTCCGGGGAGGAATTTGAGCTTGTAACTTGTGATGTTTTTCAGAATACAAAAGCCAGTTATTTTACTTCTAAATTCAGAATTATGGACACAAATAATTTTTGCCAAAGCTGCAGCATGCCACTTGATAATCCGGAAATGCACGGAACTGAAAGAGATGGATCTCCCAGTAAGGAGTATTGCGATTATTGTTACCAGAATGGTTCCTTCACATCCCAAATGACGCTTGGGGAAATGACCAGTATTGCGAAAACGGAAATGGAAAAACAACACTTGCCGTCTGAGCTGATTGATAAAGCTGTAAATGTTTTGCCTCACCTGAAACGGTGGGAAGTTAAAGCGGCAGAATTGATACATCAATCATAGAAAATCAATCAAATGGCTTTAATGCGTGCAATACAAATAAGCAAACCAGGTGGTGCATTTGAACTTGTAAAGCGGGACATACCTGTTCCTCTTGCAAATGAAGTATTAATAAAGGTGGAAGCCTGCGGGGTTTGTCATGGAGAAGCAGTAGTTAAGGAAGGATATTTTCCCGGCCTTACTTATCCCCGGATACCGGGGCATGAAGTAATAGGCACTATTGCTAAGGCAGGTGGTGAAATTGAAAAATGGAAAATTGGTGACCGCGTGGGAGTAGGATGGCATGGCGGGCATTGCTTTAAGTGTAAAGAATGTCTGAAAGGTAATTTCCGGGGTTGTGAATATTCAATGACTACCGGTGTTTCAAGGGACGGAGGCTATGCAGAATACATGACAGCAAGGACTGAAGTGGTGGTAAGTATTCCTGAAGAACTTGAAAGTGTGCTGGGAGCGCCATTGGTGTGTGCGGGCAGAACTACATTCGGAGCGTTAAAATATAGCGGCGCCCAGGCCGGTGATGTGGTTGCGATTCATGGCCTTGGCGGTTTAGGGCACCTTGCTTTACAATATGCTGTGAAGATGGGATTTAAAACAGTGGTACTATCCAGGGGAACGGCAAAAGAACAATTGGCAAATAAGCTGGGCGCTCATATTTATATTGATACTACTTCTAAAGATGCTGTAAAAGAATTAAACAAACTGGGAGGGGCAAGAGCTATCATTTGCCTTGCTCCGAATAGCAAGGAAATTTCAGCACTTGCTGCGGGGTTAGGGCGGAACGGGAAAATGGTGATCGTTACTGCGGTTAATGAGCATATAAGTATCTCCTCTAATCAATTCTTCGGGCATAACAGTTCTATTACCGGCTTTGCCGGGGGCGATATTGAGGAAACACTGGATTTCAGCCTTATGACCAAGGTGCTACCAATGGTTGAAGTATTTCCGCTTGAACAGGCAGCGCAAGCCTATGAGCAAATGATGAGTTCGAAAGTACATTTCAGGGCGGTATTGAAAATGTAAAAAAGCTAACACTCTAAACAGCAAAAACCATGAATGACCTATTGACATTGATAAAAAAAAGACATTCTTCGCGGGTGTTTTTCGATCAGAAGCGCTTAATAGCAAAGGATGATCTGCATAAAATACTGGAGGCAGGGAGTTGGGCTCCTACAGCACATAATATGCAAAACTATGAAGTGGTAATTGCAGATGATAAGAAACTGATTGAGGCAATTGCTGCAATAAAAGGAACCATTTCTTTAACCTTCGTAAAGGAAAATTATAAACAGCTTTCTTTTTCGGAGGAAGAATTGCGAAAGAAAAAAACAGGTGTGCCTGGCACTATGTTTCCACTTGCATGGAGGAATCCAAATGTAAAGAAAGCAGACCTTACCGCTGACGACAGAGATTCATTTATGCAGGAAGAGCTTAATTCTACGCCTGTATTAGGCATTGTACTTTATGATCCAACGAGGAGAGCGCCGGCATCGAAAGGGGATTTTCTGGGTATCATCAGTTTGGGCTGTGTAATGGAAAATATGTGGCTAATGGCAAACTCATTGGGGATAGACTTTCATATAGTCAGCTCATTGAGCAACGGGCCAATGGAAAAAGGCATTAGAAAACTGTTGGGTATCCCAGAAAACCTGATGATCGCTTATTCCTTCAGGCTTGGTTATGCGGTTTATCCCCACAAGTATCTTAGGGTACGGCGTGATGTGGAGGATTTTACACATCATAACAAGTATGGAGAGAAGGGGATTTAGCAGATAGATTGTAACTGTCAAGGCGAGAGAGGCTGATGTTTTATTCATCAAGCTTTTTGTATAGTCCACAAAGGATAAATTTGTGACTTCACTGCAATGATCAATCTAAGAATATGTGCTCAACAGTCATGGTTCGGCGCGGCTCACCATGACAAATATCTATCTATCTTCATCAATACAATTCACAAACCTGCCGGCAGGCAGGCAAGTTTATCCCTTGTCAAGTATAGATGTTCTTACCCCATTTTATTCTGTCCCATATGCGCTCATGGAAGAAGTAGCTGACGGTTGTGTATAAATTGCTAACGATCATAAAACCTACTGCTACTTTGACCTTGCCTGTGAGTAAGTATATTGTTGTGAAGTCAAGGATCAGAATAAAAACCCTGTAGCTGACTGTTTTAACAATCGTTCTGGCTACTGTTTCTTCGGCATGGTGTGTTTGTAGAGAAAGCTTTTCCATAGTAATAATATCAGTTTATTTTTTGCCTCATTATACTTCAGGTTATTACTCTCTTATACAATGCACCACCTATCATTACAAAGAGGAATGTGCTTAGTATCAGAATTACAAAATCGAGGGCTATACCGAATTGCGCCTGCTGGCCCAACATCATAGCCCTTAGCGCATCAATGACATAAGTAAGCGGGTTGACATGCGAAACTACTTTAAGCCAATCGGGCATTATTTCTAATGGATATATTGCATTGCTGGCAAAGAATAAGGGCATAGTAAGCAGTTGGCCTATGCCCATAAAACGTTCTCTCGTTTTAACGAGGCAGGCTATTATCAAGGAAAAAGTAGAGAAAAACATAGAGCCAAGTATTACCATGCCCAGCACTCCAAATAAGTTGAGCACATTCCATGATAAATTAATCTTTAATAAAATTGCGAGTAAATAAATGATGACCATAACCGGCAGTGTGCGCATGCCTGCCGATAAAGCTTTACCCAATACTACCGCTGTGCGGGGAGTAGGCGTAGTGAGTATCTTATGTATGAGGCCGAGGTCGCGTTCCCAGATAATCGCAATGCCGTAAAATATAGAGATGAATAAAGCGCTTTGAGCTAAAATGCCGGGAGCCATAAAATCGAGATAATTACCGTGCCCTTGCATTACGTGCATCCTTGCAAATACCTGCCCAAAGGTCAGTATCCATAAGACGGGTTGTACAGCGCGGGTAAATACCTCTGTAGGATCATGAAATATTTTCCTGATCTCCAATTCTGTAATAACGAAAGTCTTTCTAAAAAAATTTATCATAGCCAGATTATTTAATTACCCCAGCCTGCTTGCCGTTCTGCGTTCGCGTGATATATTCCTGATGCCGCCATCTTCATCCTCTTTTTGATTCCCGGTATAAAAGATGAACACATCTTCGAGCGTAGCGCCGGGTTTATTTAATGACGCTTTAAGATTAGCTGGTGTATCTGTTGCTACAATTTTCCCATTCGACATTAATGCAACACGCCGGCATATTTCGTCAGCTTCTTCCATTAAATGAGTGGTCATAACAATTGTGGTGCCATATTCCTTTTGCAACTGCATAATATGTTCCCAAACGGTTTTTCTTGCAATAGGGTCCAGGCCCACAGTAGGCTCATCAAGAAACATAACCTTAGGGCGGTGCATCATAGCCTGGGCAATCTCCAGCTTTCGTATCATGCCTCCGGAATAATCTTTAACGAGTTTTTTTGCGGAATCGGCAAGCCCCATAAAAGCAAGCGTGTCATTCACTCTTTGTTTTAATTCTGCAGAGGGTATGTCGTATAGTTTTGCAAAGATTCTAAGGTTTTCATACCCTGTGAGGCTTCCATCGGCTGCAAGCATCTGGGGCACATAACCAATTGATTTACGCACTTTATTGGGCTGTGTTCTTATGCTGTTACCATCAATAAAAGCATCGCCTGAAGTAGGAGGAAGCAGTGTTGTAAGCATTTTTAATACTGTACTTTTACCTGCGCCATTAGGGCCTAATAAAGCAAATACTTCTCCCTGAGCAACTGAGATGTTTACAGCATTGGCGGCTATTACTTTTCCGTATGCTTTGGTAAGGTCTTTTGTGACAAGTATATCCATTGGTTAAAGATAAAGGTAATTATTCATACCTTAAAGCATCTATAGGGTTAAGACTTGCAGCTTTCCGTGCAGGATACCATCCGAAAAACATGCCTACAGCAGAAGAGAATGCAAATGCAAGAATTATTGAAGTTCCGGTAATTACTACCGGCCAACCACCAAATTTCCCTACGAGCATTGAGATCAATATTCCCAATGCGATCCCAATCAGACCTCCCAGAACGCTGATAAATACAGATTCGATCATAAACTGAATAAGTACATCTCTACCCCTGGCGCCTACAGCCATGCGTATGCCTATTTCCCTTGTCCGTTCGGTAACAGATACGAGCATGATGTTCATAATGCCTATGCCGCCTACTACCAGTGATATACTTGCAATACAAGCCAGCAGAATGGTCATGATCCGGGAAATGGAACCGAAAATATTTGCGATATCAGCTTGTGAACGTACCGTAAAATCATCTTCATTATTAGGTGACAGCCTGTGTTGTATGCGTATGATAGAGGTAATCTGCGCTTTAGCTTTGTCAATATCGTCCTCTGATGTTGCGGAAGCAAGAATACTATTCAGGAAGATAGTTGACAGCATTCTTTTTTGCACTGTGGAGAACGGTGCAATAATAATATCATCCTGGTCCTGGCCAAATGAGTTTTGTCCTTTTCGTTCGATAACACCGATCACTTTGAAAGGAATACTATTAATACGGATGAATTGTCCCACAGCATCACCATTTGCACCAAACAGGTTATCAGATACAGTAAGCCCGATAACACATACTTTTGCTGCTGTTCGTTCATCATTGGAGGAAAAAATATTTCCCTTTTCGATTTTCAGATTCCTGATTGAAAAATACTGGCTAAGCCCGCCAACAACCATGGTATGCCAATTCTTGTTACCCGCAATTATCTGCGAAGATTTTTGTACAACCGGAGATACATCTGTTACAAATTCACATTTAGCAACAATGGCTTCAGCGTCTTTTTTTGTCAGGGTAGAATAGGAACCGGCACCCATACGCACGCCACCTTGAGTTGAAGATCCGGGATAAATCATTATCGAGTTGGTACCAAGGCTGGCGACGGAGGACTGAATATTTTGTTTTGATCCCTGACCTATTGCCAGCATAGCAATAACAGATGCAACACCAATGATTATGCCAAGCATGGTTAGCAGCACCCTTAGCTTATTCTTGCTAAGCGACCTGTAAGCTATTTTTAAAAGGTTAACTATTCTCATGTCAGCACTTCACTGGGATTAATAACAGGTAGTTTAATTAATTCGTCTTTTGCAATTTTCCTGGCATTTACAGCAGTATTTGAAACTATTTGCCCATCCCTGAACATAATATTGCTACGTGCAAATTGTGCTATGTCCAGTTCATGTGTCACCATTACTATTGTGATTCCTTTGTCGTTCAGTTGCTGGAAAATACCCATTATCTCATAACTGGACCGTGTGTCAAGGTTGCCGGTAGGCTCATCGGCCATAATTACCAGGGGATCGTTAACGAGGGAACGTGCAATAGCCACTCTTTGCTGTTGGCCGCCTGATAACTGGCTGGGCATGTGCTGCGCCCTGTCTGCAAGGCCTACTGATTTTAAAGCATTCATGGCCTTTTCTCTTCTTTCTTTGGACTTGACGCTATTATTATACAGCATTGGTAATTCAACATTCTCGATAGCAGACGTTCGGGCGAGTATATTAAATGACTGGAAAATGAAACCGATCTTCCTGTTCCTTAATTCAGCCAACTGATTTTTACCAAGCGACAGGACATTCACTCCATCCAGTAAATATTCCCCCTTAGTGGGAGCGTCAAGGCAACCCAGTAAATTCATAAAGGTTGATTTACCTGATCCGCTTGGTCCCATAATTGCTGCAAAAGCACCTTTTTCAATGTCGAGTGAAACATTTCTCAATGCTAAGAATTCTATATCCCCCATTTTATAAGCCTTTGAGAGATTTTTTACCGATATCAGTGGTTGATCTGTGTTCATATTATCTCGTTCCCCTTCTCGATGGCATTTTTGGCATAAACGGATTGTTAGCAGTAGTTGAAGCGGGTTGTGAAGAGCCAGTACCACCACCTGTTACTATATCTTCACCTCTTTTTATATCCCCGGATACTTCAATGAATGTCCCATCGAATAACCCTACGGTTACCTGTTTTGGTTGCAGCACCGTACCATTTTTTATCCATACATAGCATACATCGCCGGGTCTTGGTATTTCGTTGCTTGCTATTTTCATTGATTGGATATTTTCCATTACAGAGTCCGGGAGTTTTAAAGTTTTCAGGTATTCATCAGGCGGCATAAAATGGATAGCGTTAACAGACACTTTAATAATATGACGGTGTTCATTAACCTTTATCGTTATGTTTGCAGTAAGCCCCGGCAACAATTTAAGATCAGGGTTTGCCACATTGATAACTACAATATAATTATTTACATTTTGCACTATTACCGGCTGAAGCCTTACCTGGGCTACTGATCCTCTGAATACTTCATAAGGATAAGCGTCAACAGTAAATACAGTTTCCTGACCAACCTTTACCTGGCCTATATCTGCTTCGTCCACATTTGCCAATACCTGCATTTGTGTAAGATCATTGGCAATGGTAAATAAAGTGGGTGCATTGAAGCTTGAAATTACCGTTTGCCCCACATCTACATTCCGGGAGATAACCGTACCATTTATGGGGGCTTTTATCGTGGCATACCGAAGGTTTGTTTTTTCATGGTCGAGTGTTGCCATTTTGGAAAGTAAATCTGCTTTGGCCTGTTTATAATTACTATAAGCCAGATCATAATCTGCTTTGGCGGCAACTTTTTCACGAAACAGCGTATCAGCCCGGATAAATTGTTGTTTGGTGAGTTCTACCTGCACTTTAGCTTTTTCAACTGAGGCAGCAGCATCGCGCATTGATGCGAAAAGCAAAGTTGTATCGAGGGTTGCAACTATTTGCCCTTTCTTTACCACTGTATTGAAGTCTGCAAATAATTTTGAAACAATACCGGATACCTGGGCACCTACCTGCACTGTTGTCACTGCATTAAGAGAACCGGTTGCAGTTATGTTGACCGAGACATTCCCGGTATCAATTTTTGCTGTTTTCCAAACCGGCGGTTTATATTTATTGGCTGAAATAAAATACCAGGTAACCCCGCCGCCAATAACCAGGATAACCGATATGATAATTATTGCTTTTTTCATTTTTATTGTGTTACCGGGTTGCCTGTATAGAATGCAACAACCTTTGATTTAAAAACGTATTGGTATTTAGCCTGCAATAGCGCAAGCTGAGCTTTGCTGAAATTGTTTTTTTCTACAAAAAAGTCGGTGATATTTATCAGGCCAGCTTTGAACTTCAGGGTGATGTCGTGGAATGAACGCTCTTCGGCGATTAACTGCTGACTGATGGCATTGTAGTTTTTACTTGCAGCGACCAGATCGGTGTAAGCCTGTTCAATCGCTTTTCTTAGCTGTTTTTTTACAGCGCTCTCGTTCAGTTTCGCCACTTTTACTGTTACTTTTGAGCGTTCTATGTCGCTCTTGAACTGCAGGTTATTAAAAATCGGAACGGTTAAATTCAGGCTTATTCCGGGGCCGAAATTATCCCCAAACTGCCGGAAAACGGGGTAGTTTGAAGTACTGGTTGTGGTTGTAGTAGTTTGCCCGTAAACAAGTTCGGAAGGATTGCTGCCAAGGTAGCCTATATTGGTAACTCCTGATGCAGTATGATACGATACAAGTGAATTTGTACTGGAATAGCCGGTACCCAGACTACCTGTTAATGTGATTTTTGGAAGCACCTCTGACCTTGCAACTTTTAGCCCTATTATTGCCGCAGATGTTTTTGTTACTGCGCTTTTTACATCCGGTAAGATATTTTCTGCTACCTGGTATATTTCTTCCGGCTTTTTGGGAATCTCAGGAGTAATATCAGCAATAACAGGCCTTTCGATATCGAATCTGTCTGTAACAGGTATTTCAATCAATTGCATCAATATTACTTTGGCAATCTGTAGCTGTGTCTCAACTGCTACCTTAGCAGCGTTGTCGGTGGCCAGCTGGGCCTGCATCTGCATTAGATTGCTTTCAGGCAAACTACCGGCTTTCACATATTTTTCGGTGTATTTAAGATGCTCGGTAGTTACATCTATCTGGGTTTGGGCAATGTTAACCGCTTCGTATTCAAAGAGCACCTGCATATAGGCTGCCACCACATTCAGCATCAAGTCGTTCTTTGCTTTAGTTATGTCTAAATTTCCGGCCTCACAATTCAGCTTGTTTTCTTTGATGAGGTTAATATCCTTCAGGCCGTTATAAATGGTTATGTTGCTGGTCAGCGCCAGGTTGTTGGATGAATAAGTTTGGCTTCCGGAGGATTGTCCGTCGCCTGTATTGAACGAACGACCATAATTGATGGATTGCTGATCTGTGAAATTCAGGTTTGGAAGCTGGCTTGCTTTTGATTGGGTATAATTGATCTTATTGATCTCGTTGTTGACGATGATTTGGTTTAAGGCAACATTTGCCTTTAATGACTGATCAATACATTCATAAAGGGTCCATACTTTTTCCTGAGCTGCTAAGTATTGGGTGTTAGCCAATAATAAAATAATCAGCAGGAGGTTGGTTTTTATTTTAACTGAAATATCTTTCATAAAGTAATTACATCCGGCAGAACATTGATTCAAATACATTTCATAATAGAATCATGCCATACCGGGTAACAAAAGAATACTATTGTTGAAATTTTTAAAATGACAGGTGTCAGTGTGACCGCTGATAGTTATCAGAATTGCCGGTATATCGTCAATTATAACACTGGCAAGGTATTTGTGCTGTCTTAGGCAAATACATCCTTCCATAGTGATCAGCCGGTCTGACTGAGCAAAATCAAACAGGCGGGTGATAATAGTCATAGCAGTGATGTTACACCCGTTATACTTTTGAAATCTAAATGTATTTTATGAACACAGTACTGAATGAAAAAACCAGAGGAAAAATTTCCGAATCAATATACTATCCCTGCATTGCAATGGTATTACCCATTGAAAAAGGGATGGGCTCATCTGAAAACCTGAAGCGGTTAACTGACCGGATAGAAAATGAGATCGGCAGTAAATACAGGAGAGATAAAACAACTCATGTAATAGAAAAACTACATCATGCATTATCCCAGATAAATTATTCGGGCAATAAAAAAAGTGTAGCCATTTTTGTTTCCCCATCATATGAAACGGTACTGCACCTGGATATTCCGCTGGAAGAATCAATTATGGTGGATGAACCATTTGAGATCAGGGACCTTGTACACAGCCTGCATCCGGCTGATAAATATATACTCCTGGTGCAGAGCGCCCAATCGTTCAGAGTGTTCCTGGGGACTCAAAATAAATTAATCAAATTGAAATTAAGTATTCCCGACAATATTGAAGCCTACAAAAATGATATTGCTGAAAAGATTGAATATTTCACGGATACCACTGACCGTAAGGAAATAATGATGGATAAATTTATTCATCACATAGACAAGGAACTCGATAATATTCTTAACAAGTACCATTTACCGGTTTTTGTATTAGGGTCAGAGCGTATGAATGGCCATTTCAAGAAATATACCCATCATGAAAAAGTAATTTTAGATTATATTCATGGCAATTATGATGATGCAACAATTTATCAGCTGGGTGAGACCATTAAGCCGTATTTGTCCGATCTCAGGAAAAAGGCGCAACAGGAACTGCGCCTTAAAATAGAGCAGGCGATGGATGCAAACAAAGTGGCAATAGGTATTGATGAGGTATGGAAAAGCGCACTGAATAAAAAAGGCAGGATGCTGATTGTTGAAAAAAATTATTACTATCCGCATGTTGTAGATCAGGATGGCAACCTGAAGGGTATTTCCCCGAATGTAAATCCTTCACCATTACAGGATGCAGTGGATATTATTATTGAAAAAGTTCTTGAAAACGGGGGCGAGGTACAATTTGCCGATCCGGAAATGCTGAAAGACCTTGGGCAGATAATATTGATCCAATATTATTAATGATGTTACTCCATGTTGTTACAACCAATATGGAGTATGACAATTGTCATTGGTACTTGTATCCGGGTATGATATTTTTGATTTGTTAAACGTTACAATATGGAAAAGATACTATTGTTGGTTGATGCACATAATTTTAAACCTGAAACCCTGGATTTTGCTGCTTATATTTCGAAATTAAGCAAATCAAAGCTTGCAGGTGTTTTTGTAGAAAATCAATTGCAGGATACTGTTCCGTCACTTAAGACAGTGGGGGGTACAGCATATGTTGAGGAAATAATAGTGGATACTGATGCACAGAAGCATATATCTGAACTTGTGAGCAATAATATTACTTCTTTTACATCGGGATGTATTCAAAGAGAAGTTCAGGCGTTAATACATCATGATAAGGGTGATCCCCTTCACAATATTATCGAAGAAAGCAGGTATGCCGACCTGCTGATTGCTGACCCGTCTTTTTCATTTGATCATGAGTTGCGGGTGCCCTCCAGGTTTGTTACGGAATTATTGGGTAAAGCAGAGTGCCCGGTACTTATTGCTCCAGAATATTATGAAGAACTTGATGAGATTGTAATGGCATACGATGGCAGCAGATCATCTGTTTTTGCCATAAAACAATTTTACTACCAGCTACCTAAGCTGGCTGATAAAAGGATCATAGTGTTGCACATAAACAAAGAATCAAACAATGGTCATGCGACATCCAGGCAGCATATTCATTTCAGAGAATGGCTGGACATGCACTTCGCTAAAGTGTCGTTCCTGGAATTAACCGGTGATGCGAGAGATATTTTGTTTGAGTATTTTATGGTGCATAATGACCATAATAATAAAATGCTGGTTACCGGAGCCTTCGGAAGAAATTATTTATCCACTTTTTTCAGGCCCAGCACTGCTGACCTGGTATTAAAAGCTGTTGACATACCAATATTCATTACGCACTATTAAAAGCAAAACTATGGAACACCCAAAAACAAATCCCGAACTACCTGTAACCCCGCATATTCCTGAGATAAAACCAATGCCACCTCAGCAATTGCCACCGGTTCCACACAATCCCGAGATTGCACCAAATAAGAAAGACCCATCGCCGTCTAAAAGTCCATCAGAAATACCTCCTAAAAATCCCTGAGGGTAGCGGGTAGTATAAAAATTTGTCTTTCTGATATGCGCAGTATATTGTATTGGCGGCGCTTATAGTGGCCGTGTTATTTCCGCAAGAATGCCTGGGAGGTAAACCTACATTCCCAAAATAAGTGACGGGCCTCCCAATGGTGTCTGCCACTACTCCTGTAGCAAATACATTGCCTGAGGTATCGGTTGCCACTCCCCATGCATCAATTTCAGAATGGGTACTCTGCCTTCCGCACGTAAATACCAATTTTTAAAAAAATGTTATTGTGACACTATCAATATCATTACATGCAATAAATTTATATGCATTTTCACGGCACCTGATTCGAATGATGTGTAGAAATAGTATTTTCAAGTATATTGCATCATTATTTTTTATGTGGCAGGGATTACGGTATTGCGTTGATCTTTACCGCTCAACTTTAAACATCAATTACTTAATCTTTTTATGAAAAGGATATTTTTTATAGTTTTTACAATGGTAATCGCCTACCCTGTCTGTTCAGTTTCCGCTAAAGAGAAACATCGAAGCGCTCCGCAGAAATTCACCGTTACAGGAGATATAAGCGGCATGCCTGCGCAATCTGTGATACTTGAAAACATTCGTGCAAATGATTCAATATCAACCACAGATTCACTCCTATCAACAGATAACGGCCATTTTGAATTCAACGGCACAGTAACAGAGCCATCCATATACCGGCTGCGTTTAAAGGATAATAAATATATTCTGCTTGCCATTGAAAAAGGAACTGTGCATATTACCGGCCAGTGGCCATTGCCTGACTACCAGGTTGAAGGTTCTGCTGCATCTGTTGCCCTGAAAATATTCCTTGATAATCTTAGAGGATATATACTTACAGTCAACAAAGCATACGCCAGGATTGATTCTATTAAGGGAACAGGAAATACAGCGCTTGCATTGAGTGAGAGTGAGGCAGCCACGAAACTGAAAGATGGTTTTATGAAACAAATGAAGCAGTATGCCGATACTTCAGGGTCTCAGCCAAATGCGGTCTTTGCCGCACGTATGCTCAATCCAAAAGATGACATTGCTTACCTGGTAACATTTGGCAAAGTATTGGAAAAAAAATGGCCCGGAACACAAATGACAAAAGATTTCAATGACTTTATACTAAAGACCAAAGAATTATTACCAGAATCTACTGATGTGGGCAGCAAAGCACCGGAATTGAAACTTAATGATATGGATGGGAAGCCTGTGAGTCTTTCATCTTTTAAAGGGAAGTTTGTGCTGATAGATTTCTGGGCATCCTGGTGCGGGCCGTGCCGCGGAGAAAATCCGAATGTGGTAGCCGCCTATAATAAGTATAGGGATAAAAACTTCACCATCCTCGGTGTATCGCTCGATAAAGATAAGGAACCTTGGGTAAAAGCAGTGAACAAGGACGGGCTAAACTGGACGCAGGTAAGTGATCTGAAGGGATGGTCATCGGGCGCAGCAGCAAAGTATGGTGTGCAAAGTATTCCTGCTAATTTCCTGATCAACCCGGAGGGCGTAATAATTGCGAAAGGGCTGCGGGGACCTGACCTTGAATCGAAACTGGAAGCCGTGCTGAAGTAGAGACCTTTCTCGGCCTCTACAAAGGAGTAGCTTATTTACGCCGTAAAATTTCTTTGAAAATGACACAATAGGCACGGAATAATTCATAGAGCGCGATTGGGTGTGGGTAGTAGAGACGGAATGCATTCCGTCTCTACGAATGCAGGTGGAAGGTGCGAGGGTGTAAACATCAGTTACATTACTACCCCATTTTTTTTGTTAAAATCAATACAGGATTGATTATTATTTTTTTTAAATAATAAGAGGTTTCATTGTTAAAGTGAGTAAACCTTTATACAATCCTGATTTCTAAAACTCGGAATAGCCATTTTTTGATTTCCTTAGTTTAATTGCTAATTTCACAAAATAATACACTATAAATAATAGTAACCAAAATGACAAAATCACTTGTTACACTATTATTGATTTTGATAACTTTTGATCCTAATGTTTTAGGGCAAAATTGCATACATACTAAACTCTCTAAAAAATTTGATTTTAAAACTGAAATTCAAAGGATTAAAATAGTTGGTGGTTATAACGACTCTTGTATTATCACAATTACTATTATCGATAAATTTAAGAAAACAGAAGTCCAGAAAATAACTTATAGTTCTACACATTTATTTAAAGAAGTATTTCTTGATTGCGGTTTCGAGAGGTCCTACATAACTTATCAAAATATAAAATCAAAAGATGTGGATAATGATTTCGGAGACTTAATAGTTGCTGATTTCAATTTTGATGATAAAGAAGATTTTGCCATAAAAGGAGATGCAGGTGGAAACGGTGGGCCAGCGTATAATTTCTATATTCAAAAAAACGGAAAATTCATTTTGGATAGTTTCCTTACTGAACAAATGATGTTTTTTCCAACAAACATAAACAAACATAACAAGACACTCACGACATTAGTACACGCAAATGTTTATGAACGAGGAGAAACAACATATAAACTTGATTCAGAAATGAATAAATGGAAAAAGGTAAGACATAGATTTGTCGCCTACTATACACAGCGTCTTAAATAATGCAGCATAATTTTCTTAGTTCATCGTTAGGCTTTTTCCAAATTTCCATTTGTTTCTTTATGACACAAAGCAATTCATCCAATGTGCTGAAATATTTGTT
>CAIMDZ010000218.1 GCA_903839875.1 uncultured Bacteroidota bacterium | reverse complement strand
GCGGAGACCAGTACAGAGCACATTGTTTACCCCAGGATAGTATCGCCCCCCTGCTTTGCCAAAAAACAAACTGAACTATTGTAAATCAATGTGTTACGCACACCTTTTAAGCCCTTTCTGGATTTTGTCGGACGACAGTGAATTTTAATTTTAAAACCAACCTATATTCTTATGAAACGAATTCACTTTATTTTATTGGGACTATTTATTATGCCTTGTGCACAAGCCCAGATAATTACTACCAATGTCGGAAGTTTTGCAATGGGTTATACCTATACCGGTGATGGAGGCCCTGCTACTGCTGCAGGTATGAAGTATACGTATTGTGTAGCCGTAGATGGTGCAGGTAACAAATATATCGGCGAAGGAAACAAAGTAGTAAGAAAGGTAAATGCCGCGGGTATCATCAGCACATTT
Organism: uncultured Bacteroidota bacterium; assembly: GCA_903839875.1. GTDB lineage: Bacteria > Bacteroidota > Bacteroidia > Chitinophagales > Chitinophagaceae > Nemorincola. The sequence continues at coordinate 6,108 of CAIMDZ010000218.1, read as the reverse complement.
GCAGGCAATGGCACGCTGGGTTATACCGGTGACGGCGGCCCGGCAACGGCGGCTGAGATAGGCTGGCCTGTAGGTGTGGCAGCAGATATTGCAGGGAATGTTTACATATCGGATCATGATAATAGTGTTGTACGCAAGGTAGCGCCTTCAGGTATTATTACCACCTATGCAGGTACCGGTGTTGCCGGCTACAGTGGTGATCATGGTCCGGCTTCCGCAGCGCGGTTACAGACCCCGCAGGGAATATGTGTTGATGCAGCAGGCAATTTATTTATCGCTGACGAAAACGTTATCCGGAAGGTAGACGTTTCTGGTATCATAACTACAGTTGCGGGGACATCGGTGGCTGGTTACACTGGCGATGGCGGGCCTGCTACCAATGCGAAATTATATTTTGACGGCGCTGTAGCTACTGATGTGGCTGGTAACCTGTATATAGGCGATCGAGGAAATAATGTTATCCGCAAGGTTAATACAGCCGGTAATATCGCAACTGTTGCCGGAAATGGTTATGGTGCAGGGGGAGGGTCAGGTTATGGCGGATATTGGGGCGATGGCGGGCCGGCAACAAACGCTGCGCTGAATGATCCTATTGGCGTAGCTGTAGATGGCGTGGGTAATATTTTTATTGCGGAATGGTTCAGCAAGATTATAAGGAAAGTGAACACGGCAGGTATGATCAGTACGCTCTCCGGAACGATGGTTATCGGCTACAGTGGTGATAACGGACCATGCGGCATGGCCCAACTGAACTGGCCTGATGCGGTTGCGGTTGATAACGTAGGCAGGCTCTACATTGCGGATGAACAAAATTATGTGATACGGATGGTAGATACCACAACAGACAAGTCTCCCTTGTTTGCCGGAGGGGAAACAATAAGTACCTGTGAGAATACGCCGTTATCGCTGAATACATTCCTATCAATTGTAGATTCAAATGCCGGGCAGACGGAGACATGGTTGATAGGCGCTTCACCGTTGCATGGAACATTGTCTGGTTTCAGTACTACCTCAGTTTCTACCGGTGCTCTGATTGCCCCTGCAGGATTGCTATACACTCCTAACCCCGGTTTTACGGGTAATGATACTTTTACGGTGGTAATATCAGATGGCATTATAGCAGTTCGTTCTAAGAAAATTGTAACAGTTACATTATGCCCATCACTGGGAACTCCTGCACTATCGAACGGAGAAGGGGCATTAGTGTTTCCCAATCCATCGAACGGAACTTTTAGTGTTGCCATTCCGGCAGGTTGTGAAAATATTATTGTCATGGATCACCTGGGAAGGGTAGTAGCTGAAAAGAATGTGGAACAGGTTTATGGAGTATCATCCGTGTTAAACTTCAGTAATATCCCACCGGGTAACTACCTGGTTAGTGTCAAATCAGCAGGTGGTACATACCGCGAGAAGATACTGGTGAGGTGAGGAGTGTATAAAGATGCAAACATCAACTCTTGTAACCTGGCTTAGGGAGGGTCGCATGGATAACGGAGACCACCATGAGCTGGGAAGTAAATTTATCATTCACCAAATTCAAATGAATTCCATCAATTTATTGTCACTTTAACTTTGTTGCAATTTATTGCCATATTTGCACACTTAAGTGAGTTAGATGAAAGAGACTTTTTTAGCAGTATTGTTTTTATTTTCTGTTCAAAGTATCCTTGCGCAGGTCGGTAACGACCTTGTTAGTGAAGACCTGAAAGGCAAAGTGAAAATGGTGACGGAAATACAATACTGTGCAGGCCCGAACAGGCCATGCATGAGAACCGTTGATAAGTATGATAGTAAGGGGTATCTGACTGAAGAGATACATAATGACTATATGTTGAAGATAGATACCCGGAAATACTTAAGATACGATACCGGTATCTACGGCAATAATACAAGACTGAATGAGTTCGGCGATTCGGGGATATTGATTCGCGCTATTGATTATAAATACAACAGCCTGAACCATCTCACAGAAGTAGCAGACCATAGAAGCTTTGGCGATAAAAAGGTTACTTACAAAACTGAATACGTTTATGATGTGAGGGGTTATAAGGTTCAGGAGAATAATTATACGGATAACGAATTGGATATACGCACCGATTACTCTTACGATGGTAAAGGCAGAATATCAGGTACAAAGTCGTATGACAGGAATGATACAGTAACAATGTTCACCGGCTTCAATTACCTGGCGGGTAGTTTGCAATGGATAAACTGCGAAAAACAAATTGCCGGAACCCGTACCCATATTTTCAGAATGATAGATACGGCAGACGTGGTGTTGGAAAAAACCACTTATACAAGTGACTATTCAAAGCAAACAACTGAAAGCTACAGCAGTTTTGATAAACAAGGTAACTGGCTTAAAGATATCGTGAAGGGTATCGAAAATTATATGGTGATCAGGAAGATAGAATACTATAAGTAAAGCTGAAAAAGGCGTCACTTAAAAATATGCCAGATGATGCCGGTATTTACCGATGTACATGCATGATTGTTGAGGTGAGATAGGATTTCTATTTACTTCTTCCTCTTCTTATACTGTTCATATATTGGCCCATGCCGCGGGTCAAGCTTAATGGCCTGGGAAAAATCCTTTTTTGCGCCTTCGGGATCTTTCGTCAGGTCTTTGGCGTAGGCACGGTTCCACCAGGCATCAGCATTTTTCGGATTGAGTTTAATTGCCTGACAAAAATCAGATATAGCGCCCTTGAGATCGCCCATGTGGAACTTCAGAACACCACGGTCATACCAGTATTCGCCGTTCGTAGCGTCCAGCGATATTGCTTTGTTGTAGTTTATCATGGCGCTTTTATAGTCTTCCAGCGCAGTCCGGGCGTTGGCTACGCCTGCATAGGCCTCCATGTTTGTTGAGTCCAATTCCACCGCTTTCATGTAATCCATCAGCGCACCTGCATAGTTGTGTTTCCAGTACGGTATGTTGCCCTTGTTATTGTAGGCAGCGCTCAGCTTTGGGTCAATGTTTAAGGCCAGTTCATAATCAGCGAGGGCTGCGAGCGTATCGCCGAGGCATTCTTTGGCAAGTCCCCTGCCTGCTACGGCCTTTGCATTTTTCGGGTTCAAAAGTACGACTGAGTCGTAGTCCGCAAGTGCGCCCCTGCAGTCAGCAAGGCGATAACGGGCGGCGCCCCTGTTCAGGTATGCATCTTCATAATCCGGTTTCCGGTTTATAGCCTTTGTATAATAAGTGATGGCAAGCGAATAGCTTTTCAGCTTTGATGCTATCAAGCCCTCTATGTACCAGGATTCGGCAGTAGCTTTTGGCTGGCTAAAAGCCCGGCAACTTAGCAGCAGACCAATAAAAAACAGGAGTATATTTTTACAATTCATAACCCAGATTGGCTGAATTATATAAAAGTACACTTATTTTTAGCTATAGGTTAAAATATAAAAAACGGCACTATTTTTGCTGTATAATTGTTTAAAACAGACCTTTGAAAAAATTATTTCCGTTACTTCTTTTTGTTTGCTGCTTAACTTCCTGCGTTACGTTATTCAACAGGAAGGACACCCACTTTCTAGTAAAGGCTGAAAGGGGTGCTCAGATACTTTACCACAAGGAATATACCGGTGTGCAGACAAAGAAGGGCATTGTGAAAATGGAAGAAGGCGCGCCCATACCATTGTTCAGGACGGGAGTTGCCGTTATAATTACAAAACGAAGCCGGACAGAGAAAGTGCCTGTAACTGTTAAAAAAGGCGAAATAGAAAAGACCGTTTACGTTCGTCCTGTTCACTCCTTTAAGTACTACCTCAATTTCGCGCATCTGTATCCGTTCCTTGCATTCGGGTTTCTGATAGACCACAATAACCCGAACCGGTTCGGTTATCCCAGGAAGATATTCGTTGATATCGCTGATACTTCCGGAAAGTACTATAGCTACACCATGCCGCCGAAGTATGAGATGAAACCACATAAGCCGGGCTATTTTCATATAGATTTTGGCCCGCCGATTTTCAATGTGTTTGCTTACGACCTTGAGCACCTTGAGCCGGCTGCCTCACCATTCGGCACTTTCGCGGGGATCGGTTATCAATATGATGTTCATAAGTCTTTATCGGTTGAAGCCGGTGTTGCTTCCATAAAACCATTTGGCAGCAGTCCATCCCATGACACTTTATTGCTGGCCAGATACGGGTTACCTCGATATGAAAGTAAGTCGGGCTGGTATGTAAATGTAAAAGACAACCGTGAAATAGGAAGGTTTGAATTGGGATATGGTTTATCGTTTGCATCGCAGGAAGGCAAGGCTTATTATAGCACTATGAAAGGAGATGACTCTGTAATCTATCGCAGGCAGGACGTTGGTGTTGGCGCCTGTGTTTCGGTCTATTACCGCCTGTTAGGTTTTCTGGCCCCCGGGTTTAGTTTGCAGCCACAGTTTTTTACTTTGAATAACGGTGTGAAATTTGATTATAGTTATACATTGAGTTTCGGGGTAAAACTGAGGTTGGATCTGTTGAAGAGGAAATGAAGGTAGTATAACTTCTCGAAAAGCTTCTTTCATATGATCCGATCGGATCGCAGAACGGATGTAAGTGTTTCCTTTATTCTCTTTTAGTTACGGCCAAAAAATCGTATCTTTATAATAGCCAAATACTCCATTTAGAGATATGTATTTTGATAAATTTAAAGATCATCAAGACGCTAAGATCAATCCAGGATTGCTATGGGAATATGATATGTCCCGGTTTGATTTTCTGGAGATGCGCAATGTAGTCGTCCAGCGTGTTGTTGAGCGCGGATGGCCTGATGACTGGTATGCTGCACTTAATCTTTATGATGAAAACGGCATGAAAGAGGCTATAAAATCACTGCCTTATCTGAATGACAAAGACATGCATTTTGTCAGTATTCTTTTTGAAATACCATTATCTGAATTGAAATGTTACATACGGAAACAGTCGCACCCATCACACTGGAATGCTTAAAACAGCTAATGGCCACACATAAAAAGAGACTAACCTTGCGGCGGCCTCTTTTACTTTTTAAATTCACTTTATTTATGGCTTTGTAACTGCATTCATTTGAAGCGTAACTGCAGTCTGTGCCAGCAGCCTTCCGTTTATTGATGCACCGGTTTGCAGATTAATGGCTGTCTGACCGAGAATGTTGCCTTCAAAATGACTGGTAGTTCCCAGGGTAACGGCACCAGCTACCTGCCAGAAGATATTTTTTGCCAGGGCGCCGCCTGACAGAGTGATCCGAACCGCAGGACTCATTTTAAGTGTTCCTGAAACCTGGAATATAAAGATGTCGGTTGGTCCACCGGATATGGTAATATCTGTCGGAATGGTTACCGCACTGGTCCATTTGTAAAGGCCGGGAGTAAGCGTTTTTCCGCCAATATTTCCTGCTCCAAGGTTCAGGAAATCCGGGGTAGGGCGTCCGGCAGCATCAGTGTAGGCAGTTTGCATATTACCTACAGCCGTGCCCAGCATGGTGGCGCTGGTAGTTCTGCAGGGAAGCGGACCAGCAGCATCCACCGTGTATATTTCACCTGCCACTTCACTGCAACTTACCAGTAATGCCGCACCGGTTATAGGGCTTGTGCCGATATTCCCTATTATCGAAGATTTATAAACATCCGTGATTCCCGTTTTAGAGAGTATTACAAAGTTGCCGGCTACCCCAAGATTGACGGGCGCCAGCGACCCACTGCGTCCGGAAGAAGATTGCATGGGAGATACACTGGCGCTATTATCCTTTGAGCAACTTCCGGTCAGTACAGCCAACACTATGGCTGAGATTGAAAACACTTTATTTAGTAACATTATTTTAAAATTGAGTGTGAAATCATTATCACAACAGGGATGTAATAAGAACAGTGCCAACGAGTTGTTTTGCGCTATTCAACACCTGATTATTAACAAATAAAATAATAATACTAAGATAAAAAATACCCATCTGTTATTTCGATCTTTTGATCTTAACCGTACGTTTCCTTCATTATACACAACGACATAAATAATGCAGCATAAAAATAGTATCTTTGGTAATTCTTTATCAAAAACTTATTTGTATGAAGCAAGTTACAATTGCCGATGCCGCACTTATGCAAGTTGCTATTCAACAAGAGATAGAACGTT
>CAIMDZ010000217.1 GCA_903839875.1 uncultured Bacteroidota bacterium | reverse complement strand
CTCATTCATAAGTTCAGTGCATATTTGTGTTTTGGTTGATACAAAGATAGTGCTGAACTTATGTATTTTATAATAGTTGCTATAACATCCTGAAAACCATTACTTTCTGCTCCGAACTGACGTTATGTTAGGAAAAGAAAGAGTAAATATCAACACCAAAGTTTGCTTAAATCTTATATCTTACCGAAGGATTTAATGTATTTTTACGTCTAAAACAAAACAGCGACAATATTTTTGTTATGAGAAAATGTATTTATTTTACAACAATTCCAATTACCAGCACTTTAATGCTTATTAGCTCAATTGTTTTTAGCCAAACTTATCCGATAGTAGATCCAAACCAATCAAAATGTTATGATACAATGTTTGCTATTATATGTCCTTCATCTGGGTTAATGTACTATGGTCAGGATGCACAATATACTGGCAACTTACCGAGTTATGCCCTTAGTGCAGATGGGAAAACTGTTCATGACAATATTACAAATCTGACTTGGATGCGCACCCCCAATACAACAAATACACCTCCAGCTAAACCAAATAGAATGTCAGTCGCAACAGCCTATTCATGGGTTACTACTGTTAATGCTTCTAACTATGGGGGATTTAACGATTGGCGTATTCCAACAATAAAAGAACTATATTCTCTTTACAGCGGTCAAGGGACTGATCCAGGAGGCTCCCCAACTGTTTCCGCAAGCGTGCTTACACCTTTCATTGACACAACCTATTTCAAGTTTGCTTATGGCAATACCTCACTTGGTGAGCGCCTTATTGACCAGCAGTATATGTCTAACACTTCTTTCATTTTTAATCCAAGTGAATCAGGATACCAAAAGCAATTTGGTGTCAATTTCTCTGATGGCAGGATTAAGGGATATGATACTGTTGATGTGCTAAGCCATTTAACAAAGACTTATTACGTACAACTGGTTCGTGGCACCACAACTTATGGCTATAACAGTTTAGTTGATAACGGAGATCAAACCATTACTGACAATGCTACAGGACTGATGTGGACAGAGAATGATAATGGTTCAGGTTTAATCTGGTCTGCTGCGTTGGCATGGGTACAAACAAAGAATGCTGCCAACTACCTTGGTCATAGCGATTGGAGACTTCCTAATATAAAAGAATTACAGAGCATAGTTGATTATTCTCATGCTCCTGATCATGATGGGTTACCTGCTATTGATACTTCATTTTTTCATTGTAGCTCTATAACAAATGAAGCAGGTCTGTCTGACTATCCTTATTATTGGTCAGGCACTACACACGAAGGATATGATAGTCTTAGCGGTACTAATGGAGGGGAAGCCGATTATATCCCATTTGGACGAGCTTTAGGCTGGCCAACAACTCAAACGAACTGGGTTGATGTTCATGGCGCAGGATGTCAACGCAGTGATCCAAAGGTAGGTCCTCCATACCCCTATGCCATTATAAAAACAGTTGTAGTCGGAGGAATAACGCATATTGGATATTCGCATGGACCTCAAGGTGATGCAATTAGAGGTTCTAACTATGTAAGGCTTGTACGAAATGCCTTTTCAACCTCAATAACCGATGAGAGTTTAAACATGCATTCATTCAATCTTTATCCAAACCCAGCTACTACCAAACTTACAATCAATTATCATGAAAATATAACCACTATTCTTATTGCCAACCTTTTAGGTCAGACAATTTACAGTCATGAGTACAACTCATCACAGGTACAAATTGATATTGCTGACTTGCCAACGGGTATTTACCTCATAAAGATAAATGGTGCGGAGGTCAGGAAGTTTGTCAAGCGGTAAATAAAGCATTTATATAATCGTCATATTTTGCATTTACAGCCTAATTAATACTGCAATCCTGCTTTTGCCTGAATTTTGATAAATTGCAGCAAATTTGAGCCAAATGACCGGAGCCAAAACCATGCTAGCCTTTTTCATTCTTATTTGCTGCAGTTTCAGAATTCCGCCAGATAATGAAACAGACAAAATAGTAATGAAAGCTGCTGAAAGTCAGCTCTCCATATACCTGGATAAGATCCAGCAAGGGCACGAGAAAGAATATGGTTTTACAAATGAGGATAACAGAGAGAATTGCGAAGTTGGCAAACCATACCGCCTGATTGTTTTCAATAACGAATTCTATAACGGCGACCTGGTGGAATACACTAATTACCTCGAGATTAAAAGTCAGTGGCGTGTACCTGTAATTTTAACCGGTACCTATAGAGTATTGCTGACTGTGGATGGTAACGTTAGTAATTTAACCGTATCGGGAATCGGTGGAACAGAGCTCGCGAAAGTATTGCAGGAAAAAAGCAAAGGAATGAATGTTAATGACGCTTTTTATTTACTCAGGGTATTTCAGATATCAGCAGAATTTTTTGTATCAGAACCCGGCAATTCATTTGATGAAGCCAAATTCATTCCTTTACCATCAGCATTATCTGCTATCTCCGCATTAAACAAAAATAAGAAACCATCTTATACACTCGACGAAGTGCAACAAATGGTAAAAGAGGCATTAACAAATAAACCCGTAAACAAAGAACCTGCAACAAAAAAGAAAACCAATACGAAAAGTAAAAAAAAGGCAGTTAAATGATCAGGCGATTGGGCCTTACAAAATTGGGCCGGGATCTACAAAGTTCATCAATGAAACGGGCCAGTTACTCTATGAAAGAAATGAGGTAAATAATACTCTGGATATGACCACTGGCACCGGAATAATTGTAATTATTCACCTTCTGTCTATTGATTACTTTTTTCAATAGCCTGCTTACGCCAGTTTTTTGTAAGTTCATCAAACAGCGGAATTGATTCAGACTCACCAAGATCAATAAAACTACTTACGCCCAGGTCTGTAGCCAATATTTTTGTAGCCTCCTTCGCTTTTTTGCAATCACCGGCCATTATCCATTTTATCTCATCACTTTTGAAATAAGGCTTCAGTATTTGCCGGTAGTCCTTGGTGGAAAATACTTTAACAATATAAGGAGAGCCGGTAATTGCTTTAATAGCGCCTGCAGTATTCACCTGTTCATCACTTCCTGTAAGCATATTTGCAGATGCATCAATGATTACCTTCTTCCTTACATCACCAAGCCAGTATGCAATCTCCCTGATTTCTTTCGGCTCGGCCGAAATGAGGATAATATCTGCTTCTTTTGCCGCTTCTTCAATACTACATTGAACAATGTTATCAAAGGCTTCCAAAGCGGACCTTCCGGCAGGCTTTAGTCCATGACGGGAAGCTAAAAATATTTCATGTCCTGCTACTGCATAGCTTGCTGCATAAGCCTCAGCTGTTTTTCCTGTACCAATAATGGCTATGTTCATTGATACAAATGTTTTGTAGCTCATTGCCTGAAATTTATTTTCTTACAAATATTACCGGTACCCTCTTCCATCAATTTAATGGCATTTAAAATATTCAAACGGCTCCATACAATCGCTGCATTTGTACATTGCCTTGCATGCTGTTGAACCGAACCTGCTTACCAAAACCGTATTGAATGACCCGCATTGCGGACAAGGAATTACATTGATAGTAAATATCTCATTGTTACAACTTCTGGTCAGCGGTGGTGCAATCCCATATCGCCTCATTTTTTCCTTTGCTTCTTTACTGATATTATCTGTGGTCCATGCAGTGTCAAAAACAGTTTTCACAGTTACCGGTGAAATGTTATTTTCTTTAAGTTTAGTAATAATATCCTCTGCTATTATTCCCATTGCCGGGCACCCGGTATAAGTTGGCGTAAGGATGACTTCATATCCGTTTTCCGAAATTATTACATCCTTAAGCATCCCTATTTCACTAATGCTGATGACCGGGATTTCCGGGTCAGCGATTGTAGCCAGTATGGCAAGAATCTGTTCTTTGTTATAATTCATATTTACCATTTAGCATCCGGATAAGCTCTTTGAAGAAACTGCATTTCAGATAAAATATGTCCTAAGTATTCAGTGTGTATTCCTTTTCTGCTGCCGGTTTGTACATAACCATCCTTTGGCACTAAAAGTGTAGCCTCACTAAGCACCCGGCTAACCTTATCATACCATTTAGGCTTTAATTCAGCCAGGTTTACCGCTATACCCAACCCAATCAACAGGCTATCCACATCATCCATTTCAAACAATTCGCCTGTAAACATCCATAGTTCATCCACTGCCTTCTGCATCCTGTTATGGCTTTCTTCGGTTCCATCACCAAGCCGTATTACCCAGTCTGCGGCATGTGCAAGGTGGTATTTAACCTCCTTTAAAGTTTTGGCTGCTATTTCCGATAGTGTAGTATCGGTACTACGTTGCAAAGCAGTGAAAAAATAAAACTCGAATGCAGATATAAACAATTGCCTGGCTATGGTTGCCGCGAAATCACCATTGGGCAATTCCACAATAAGATTATTATAAAATTCACGCTCTCCCCTTCTGTAAGCCAGGTCATCATCCGTCCTCCCTTCACCTTCTGTTTCGCCGGCATAGTTGAGTAAAAGCCGGGTTCTGCCGATCATATCAAATGCGAAATTTGTAAGCGCCAGATCTTCTTCTAAAATAGGCGCATTCCTGCACCACTCTGAAAGCCGGTACGAAAGAACCAGACTATTGTCACCTAATCGAAGGCAATATTTTACAAGTGCTTGTTTGTCGGTCATGATCGTTTAATATTAAATTGCTTTTGAGCCATCAGGCATTACATAAAATGTTGGATGGCGGTAAATTTTGTCATTAGCCGGGTCGAAGAACATATCATTGTCTTCCGGGTTAGATGCTACAATAGCGGTTGTGGGCACTACCCATATGCTTGTGCCTTCACCCCTGCGGGAATAGGTATCCCTGGCGTTTTGCAATGCCATTTTCCTGTCTGATGCATGTATGCTGCCGGCATGTATGTAATTGGCTCCCGGCTTACTTTGCATAAACACTTCCCAAAGATCTAGTTGCGAATCATTTGCCATAATAAAAATTTATGAATGAAGTAATTGTTTTTCTTTCTTATTCCTGTAGGCCTCGGCTGCTTCCCTTACCCAAGCACCATCATTATGAACTTTGATATGATGATTCATTCGTTGCCTGTTGCAAGGGCCATTGCCACCTACCACGCGGTGAAATTCTTCCCAGTCTATCGGGCCGTGATCATAGTGCCCTTTTGCCTCATTCCACTTCAGGTCTTTATCCGGTATGGCAAGACCTATCACTTCTGCCTGCTGCACGGTTTTGTCAATGAATCTATGCCGTAACTCATCATTTGAATGCCGCTTGATTTTCCATTTGAATGCATTACCTGTATGCGGAGAGTCACTGTCATGAGGGCCAAACATCATTAAAGAAGGCCACCACCAGCGGTTCATGGCATCCTGCGCCATTTCCTGCTGATCTTTTGTACCCTTCATCAGTTTCGCCATTATCTCATAACCCTGGCGCTGGTGAAAACTTTCCTCCTTGCATATACGTACCATAGCCCTGCTATACGGGCCATAGGAAGTACGCTGCAGCGAAACCTGGTTAACAATTGCTGCCCCATCCACCAGCCATCCTATTGCGCCTATATCGGCCCAGGTAATGGCCGGATAATTAAAAATGTTGGAATACTTCGCTTTCCCGGTATGGAGTTGGTCTATCATTTCAGCCCTTGATATCCCAAGAGTTTCAGCAGCGCTGTATAAATATAAACCATGTCCACCTTCATCCTGGATCTTTGCCAGTAATATCTGTCTGGCCCTTAGGCTGGGAGCACGCGTAATCCAGTTCCCTTCGGGTTGCATACCTATTACCTCCGAGTGGGCGTGCTGTGATATTTGCCTGATAAGGTGCTTCCTGTAACCTTCAGGCATGTAATCCCTTGGTTCAATAGAATCACCGTTTTCAATTTTTGTTTCAAAATTCTTCAGCATTATATCATCCGAAATACCAGCCTTTTCAATTTGTTCCATTGATAAAAAATATTTTTTCAATTTCCATTAAACAAAAAAAATAAAACCATTTCAATTCCACCTTTCAACCTGTCATCCTGATCTCCCAACCTATGAACAGCCAAAAATATATAAATGACATAACCCGCGCTTATTCTATTCCTCGCTTTTGTCATGCTGACGAAAAGGTTTGCAAATACCCGAGCGTAGCTCTTCTGTGCTCGTATAATTATATTATCAAGGGTCCGCTATTTGCAAAACACGTTATTATAAGTCCCTCCGAAAATCAACCTATCAACCTATCAACCTATCCTTCGTCCGCCGAAGCTATTTCAGCGAAGGCGGAGACCAATCAACTAAAGCGTTCCTCTCCTCTCCTGCTCTGCTTCTATGGATTCAAATAGTGCCTGGAAATTGCCTTTCCCAAATGATTTTGCCCCCTTTCGTTGTATGATTTCAAAGAATAAAGTAGGCCTGTCCTCTACTGGCTTTGTAAAGATTTGCAGCAGGTAACCCTCCTCATCCCTGTCTACCATGATGCCCAGGTATTTCAATGTTTCCAGGTCCTCGGATATAGTGCCTACGCGTTGCAACACAGAGTCGTAATAAGTTCCGGGAACATGCAGAAACTCAACTCCTCTTTTACGCATTTCCGAAACTGTAAAAACTATATCATCTGTTGCTACGGCTATATGCTGGCAACCGGGTCCTTCATAGTAATCAAGATATTCTTCTATCTGCGATTTTTTTATACCCATAGCCGGTTCATTGATTGGGAATTTTATCCTTCCGTTTCCATTCGCCATCACCTTGCTCATTAAGGCGGTATACTTCGTCGAAATGTCTTTATCATCAAAGGTGACAATATTCGAAAAGCCCATTACATTTTTATAAAAATCAGCCCATGTATTCATAGCCCCGAGTTCCACATTACCTACCATATGATCAATGTATCTGAGGTTCACAGGCGTGGGGTTATAATCAGATTCCCAGGCTGAGTAGCCTGGCAGGAAAATACCGGTGTAATTCTTTCGCTCTACAAAAACATGAATGGTATCGCCATAGGTATGTATGGCTGCTTTTATTACTTCTCCGTTATCGTCGCCTTCCTCCATTGGTTCAAAGCAAACCTTTGCTCCGCGCTTAGTAGTTTCGGCAAATGCCTTTCTGGCATCTTCCACCCATAAAGCAATTACCTTTACACCATCACCATGCTTCTTTATGTGCTCAGCTATCGGCCCTTCAGAACGTAATGGTGTTGTCAAAACAAGTCTTATTTTATCTTGTTTCAGCACATAGGATACCCTGTCGCGTACCCCTGTTTCCAATCCCGCATAAGCCAGGGATTGAAAGCCAAAAGCGGTCTTATAGAAGTGTGCTGCCTGCTTCGCATTCCCTACATATAGTTCTACATAGTCTGTACCGTTTATTGGAAGAAAGTCTTCTGCCGTCTCGAAAATCTTTTCAATTCCATAATTATAATTTGTTACGTTTTTCAGATCAGGTGTTCGCATTTTGTGATTTATTAATTAGTTAGCCATGATTTATAATAGTCGTTTACTTCTATTTTCAGCGCTTCTTCTGTTACCATTACCGGGTTGAAAGGGTCTATCATTACTGCCAGCTCTTTGGTTTCTTTCTGTCCTATGCTTCTTTCTATTGCTCCCGGATGCGGACCGTGCGGGATGCCGCCGGGGTGCAGTGTAAACTGGCCTTGCGTAATATTATTCCGGCTCATGAAATCCCCATCCACATAGTAGAGTATTTCATCACTATCTATATTACTGTGGTGGTACGGAGCGGGAATGGCCAGCGGGTGATAATCATAGAGCCTGGGCACAAATGAGCAAACCACAAAATTCCTGCTTTCAAATGTCTGGTGTATTGGCGGCGGCATATGTATCCTGCCGGTAATCGGTTCGAAATTGAAAATAGAAAAGGTATACGGATAATGGTAGCCGTCCCAACCTGCAACATCAAAAGGATGATTGGCATAAACGTAAGGGAACATGACTCCTTTCTTTTTGATGAAAATGTCAAATTCACCCATTTCATCAAATGTCTGCAGGTTTTGGGGGCGCTTAATATCGCGTTCACAAAACGGAGCATGTTCCAGTAGCTGGCCGAAATCATTCCTGTATCTCCTCGGTGTAAAAATCGGATCGAATGATTCTATATACAGCAGCCGGTTATCTGTTGTATCAAAAGATATTTTATAAACCGTCCCCCTGGGAATTACAATATAATCGCCATACTGAAACGACAGATCGCCATACATCGTATGCACAGTACCGCTGCCTTTGTGAACAAAAAGCATTTCGTCCGCATCGGCGTTTTTATAAAAATATGGGGTCGCATATTGAGGTGCAGCAAGCCCTATATGCATTGCCTGGTTCACAAAAAGGGTCTTTCTGCTTTTCAGGTAATCCGGTTCCGAAGGCAGGTTAAAACCCAGGAAACTCATGGCATTCAGGCCATTTTCTACGGCTATTTTTGGTTGTACCGGATATGGCGCCCCTTTTTGTTTTACGCGCGTAGGCGGATAAAGGTGGTAAACCAGTGAAGACAAACCCGCGAAGCCCTGGGTGCCTACTAATTCTTCCTGGTATAATTGCCCGTTTGGCTGTCTGGAAACAATATGTCTTTTGTCTGGAATTTTTCCAAGTGTATGGTAAAATGGCATATTTTGAATAGCGGGATAAAACCCTCCTTATTACAATATTACCAGTGCAGATAAACTAAATAAGTGATTATGATCAACTTAAAAGATGATTTTGGTCATAAAAAAACACATGTTGATACTTGTACTTATTAACCAACGAATTCAATATATTACTATTTAATAATATGTAACAATTTCTCAAAAATAGGTATGTCTGTTAATAGAAAAATAACATTTGATAATAATAACAAAGGCTATCCTGTAAGAGATAGCCTTTGTGATAAATATAATATACTAAATTTATTCGTGCTTCCTTAATGTCATGATTACGCGACGGTTCTTGGCACGACCTTCAGAGGATGTATTTGGTGCGATTGGCTGCTCTTCGCCATGGCCAACAGTGATCAGTCTCTTCTCGTCAATACCCATTTCTTTCAGGTAATCCTTAACGGCCTGGGCGCGTTTGTAAGATAATACCCTGTTTGATGATGGTGTACCGATATCATCCGTATGACCATCTATGATCACATAAGAAGTCTTATTGTCATTCAATTCCAATACAGCTTCTTCAAGGATATCCAGAGAAGATTCGTGGATATCAGATTTACCAAGATCGAAAAGGATAGGTGTTGATGGGTCAATAGAAGGTTGACGTGGTTTTTCAACAGGTGGTGGCGGAGGCGCTACCAGTGTAATATCAGAAGTTGCGCTGGCGGTGCAATTATTACCTGAAATTGATATTCCGGAATAGCTACCGGCACAGAGGTCTTTCATGGTAATGTTTCCATCTGTACCTATAACAACTGTAAGCGGAGTAGCTGCAGTACCATTGTAATTGTAATTAACAGTCAGGTTTCTTCCTGTAGTCATACCGTGTATTACCATACTGCCATTGCAGGTACCTGTAACAGTAGGATTGGTTGAAGTGATGGAAGAAATTTTAATAACAGGCTCATTAAGTACAACTGAAGTAGCCATTGCAGTTTTATGGCCAATCTTTGCAGTGATATCGGTATAATAACCGGCACAAAGGTTAGATATCTTAACAGTACCATCGTTTGCAACAAAACCCGTATACCCGGTCTGAGCAACACCATTCATGTTGTAAGTAATAGTAACATTTTTCCCTCTTGGCAAGCCATAAAGGGTTACTGTTCCATCGCAGGCGCCACAGGCAGTAGGATCACTTTGATCAATAAATGAAATAACCGGAGCAGCTTGTTTATTACCAAAGAAGAAACGAATACCAAGGTTACCACCATATGACTGACTATTTCCCGACGATACGCTGTTCAAAGCAGAATTGTATCCGCCTACCTTATCTGTAAGTCTGTAACCTGTAGGTACTGAGTTATTATAAGGCTGGTAAATGTAGTAAGCGCCAATATTAAGAGCGCACCAATCAGATAAGAAGTAATTCAGTGAAGGCTGGAACATAAACCCAACTGTACCATTAAGATAATCAACAGTTCCTGAGTTGCCGTTTGGTTTAACATCCAATCCTACATTGTAACCATGCTGGTATTGAGAATTAAAGTAAGCATTTACATCTCCACCCTGGTGGTGACTTAAGTAGCTGTTACGGGTAATAAGGTAATCGTTTGAATTAGGAGTAGGATTATTATCATAAACGGTTGGCGTACCATTATCTCCGCCACCGGTAAACTGATAAATTGCTTCATAGTCAAACGATGCGTTGGTTTTATATTCATGCCTCATTTGCAGGTTATATAATATTCCTGCATCTGCTGTAAAACCAAATCTCCTGGAGAACCTTGTTTTGTACTTCAGCAATAACGGAATATTTACATTGGTAACGGTAATCTTTTCAGTAATCTTATCATTAGCTGTTATTACCTGCCTGTATACATTTCCGTTATTGTCGTTAGCTGCGTACTGAACATGGAAATTCTCCAAAGTCAGGTCTCCTTGCTGGTAGAGATACATTAAACCTGCACCAATACCAAAATGGCCCTTGCTTCCGAAGAAATAGCCCAGCTGGGCGTCAGCGCCATAGGAAGTGCCATTACGGAAATTCATATCTCCTGTATTATTACCGGAGATACCATTAGTATAATTACCACTTGTATTGGCTAAATTCATGTCGCGGGTCAGCACGCCACCCAATACATTGAAATCAAACACCCATCTTTTCATCAGGCTGTCACTCTTATACCACCTGTGTTGATGTTTGGAACCGTCAGCCTGATTGGTATTTGAAGTTTGCGCGATGGCTGATAAAGCGCCATTGGCAGCTATCAACAAGAAAAAAAATCTTTTCATCTATGATATATTTAGTGTTGAAAATTTAATGTTGAAAATTTAGTTTTTAATGAACCTTGAAGTACCTATTCTCACGCCATTGTTATAGCAATCTACCAGGTAAACTCCTGATGGCAAACCAGCTACATCGAAAGTGGCCTTGTTATTTATTACAGGTTGCATATCCATCTTCTGGCCTAGCATATTTAATATTTCCGCCTGCATTTTGCCGCCCATTACTGAAGTAATTTCCACATTAAGTATTTGGTTAGTCGGGTTTGGATAAACTTTCACTTCCGGCTGATCATCATTTACATTACCAATTCCTGATGGCCTGTTGTAGTAAGATTTCTGCATACATTCATCCTTCTTCGTAATTACCCAATAGTTCCTGTTGTTGAAATCAGGGTTGGAATTATTATAATTCTGATCAATCTCGACTGGGATAATAGTTGAATCAAGCGTTTTTGAATCATCATAACCCCATTGGTAGCTGCCATTATCATTTTTCAGGCAGATGAACTGGCCATTATAATAAATAACCTGTGGGTTTTCTGATACGCCGGATCCAACTTTTACAATGTATGAATTGTTGATTGAACAACTAAAACCACTTACATTAGAAGTCAGCGTAACAACAGCAGTAGTGTTTGGGATATTGAAATTAACGAGTGCATACTGGTTGTTTGTTCCTTCACCATAAACGGTTGCGTTCGTTGCAGTCCAATGATATTGCAAAGGAGAAAGTGGTGTATTAGAACCGAAATTCTGGTACATAGTTCCTGAACAAAGATTATTTGGAGGATATGTGGTTATTGCAGGCACGGTTGGTGTTGGATTAACCTTTACCTTAACTGATTGCGGGTAAAGATTAATACAGCCGTTTACACTTAACCTGTAGAAGTACTCAACAAATACCGGTGCATAACTATCATTAGTTAGTGTTTCATTTATGTTACCGGTTGAGAAAGCTGTAACAGGTGTAATATGTGATACCTGTGGACGATTCCACTGATAAATTGTACCCGGTGTATAGCTGTTTGGAACATAAGTAAACGGTGATCCGCTGCATACTGTACCTGTAAACGGAGGTAACAGTTTTGGTGTAGGATTTACAGCTACAGATAGCACTTCAACATTTGAACAGCCATTTGCTGTTAATGTATAAGTGAAAGGAACATCCACAACTACATAAGTAGAATTGATCAGGGTATCATTTGGATTATTTGTACCGAAATGATGCATAGCATAAATACCCGGAACATATGGTTGCTCCCATGCAAATGTAGTACCTGCAGTATTGCTTGTCGGATTGTAATCGAATTTTGAACTGTCGCAAATTGCAGCCGGAGTGAGCGTACTGCTCAGTGTTGGTTTTGGATTTACGGTCAGTAATACGTTTTGAGTATTGGAACAGCCATTTGCACTTAATGTAAATATATAAGTAACTACTTGTGGACTTGCTGAAGTATTTACCAATGTTTCCATTGGGTTGCCAAAACCTGAACCCGGACCGGCAGTGATATTTGCAACAACTGCACGTGTCCATGTGAAAGAAGTACCTGCTGTCAGGCTGGTCGGATAATAATTGAATAATGTGCTGTCACAAACTTTTGGAGACAATGTACTGTTATTCAACTTTGGACTTGGATTAACAGTAACCGGTAAATTCTGAGTATTAGAACATCCGTTTGCCATTAAAGTATAGGTATAATTAACAACAACCGGATCAGGGGTAATGTTGGTCAATGTTTCATTAATAGAATCCGCACCGAAATTTGGAGAAGTGCTGATACCGGGGGTAAATGGACGGTTCCATGAGAACGTAGTACCAATAGTTGCAGAACCCGGACCATAAGGGAACAATGTGCCGCTACAAATTGCAGGCGGGGTTAAGTTGGTGTTCAGTACCGGTGACGGGTTAACCGTAACCATAACAGTCTGAGTATATGGACAGCCATTTGCAACAAGGGTATAAACATAGGATACTACTACCGGAGCGGCAGTTGTATTGATCAATGTTTCATTAATACCATTTGTTCCTAACCAGGCCGAGTTACTGATACCAGGCACTGCACTCCTGCTCCATGCAAAGGTTGTACCCGCTGTCGCGCTCCAGGGTGCATAAACAAATGGTGTACCGCTGCATACTGCAGGTGGATTAAGTGAGCTACCTAACTTTGGAGTAGGATTAACAGTTACATAAACAAACTGGCTGTAGGTGCAACCGTTAGCCGCAAGTGTATATTGGTATTGAACAACAACCGGATCAGATGTAATATTATGTAACTGCTCAGCTGGATCACCAGCACCACTTCCGCCTGCTGAACTACCTCCAACAGTGATACCTGGATTATAAGTACGGAACCAGATAAATGAAGAACCTGGTGTGCCACTTGCAGGATAATAATGGAACATGTTGCTGTCGCAAATCGAACCGGCAGAAAGAGAACTGCTCAGCATTGGTGTAGGGTTAACCGAATAAGTAAAGGTGGTAGTAGCGCCATCACATCCTGCCGCCGAAGGTTTAACAGTTATTGTTGCAAACACCGGAATAGCACTAATATTAGCCGCAGTGAAAGAACCAATAGAAGTGCCGGTACCGCTGGCTCCTAAACCAATACTTGTCGTTCCATTTGTCCAGTCGAATGTGGTACCACTTACTGTGCCACTAAAGAAAACAGGCACTGTATTGTCAGTATTACAAACCGCCTGGCCAGTGATAGGTGCAACATCAGGTATTGGGTTAATGGTTACATTGATTGGATAAATATTGCTGGTACAGGGAAGATTATTTGTAAGAGTAAAGTTTGCGTTATAAGTTCCCGCCGGCGCTCCAGGAGGAATAGCGATAGTAATCGGTGAAGCAGGGAATGACGCCCCGCTCACATTAACAAAGCCAACTGCAATTGCTGCCGGGTCCCAGGTGATGTCGTAGGTACCTGGAATTGTATAATGAAGAAGTACCGCACCGCCAGCAATATTATAGCCCTGTGTCATCACAACACTTGAAGCATAACTGCCATCAGCGAATGAAGAGCCACCGCCACCACCGCACCATACGCCGCCGCCGCCGCCAAAGTAGCCGCCGCCGCCGCCGCCTGAAATGCCTTGTACGCTGCCATCTCCACCGGTACCTATTGAACCATTTCCACCCGGTGTCCAGCCAACGTAGGTTGCATGTGACCCGCCTGTAAGTTGGGTGCCTCCGCTTGCATGGCCGCCACCAACATTGTTACAGCTTGCACCGCCAATAAGGTTACCGCCATCGCCGCCGCAAGATGCACCCGGAGAATCCCAGCCGTTACCGCCGCCGCCGCCGGCAACTACTACGCGGTTAGCAAGGCCATTACCACCTATGCGAATATCAGATGCTCCGCCACCGGCGCCACCGCATCCAAAGAAATAGAAATTAGCGTTGCCGCCACCATTGAATCCACCGGCCGCACCTGAAACAGAACCGTTAGCACCCTGGCCTCCAACATTAATATTTAATACCTGGCCGGGTACTACAGAAAGAGTCCCCTGCACACGTCCGCCGAGGCCCGGATTAGGCAAACCGCTGTGGTCATCCATACCGCCTGTCCCACCCTGGAGATCGAAATCAACACTATTCACTCCCGGAGGAACTATCCACGTGCTGTTTCCTGCAATTGTCGAATTATGGTTGTCAGGCCCTATATTAGCAGGGCTGTCGTAAAATAATTGTGTGCTTGTTGCGCCTGCACATACCGGAGGTATAGAAACAATATTAACAGAAGGCAGAGCAGATACCACTACAGTAATTGCGATGGTAGAAGTACCGCCGTTACCGTCATCTATCTTAATTGTAAAATTGTCAATACCTGTTGTTCCGGGATTTGGCGTATAAGTCCATCCGGATGTGGAGGTATATCCACCGGTAGCGATATTATACGATGCCGATTGGCTCAGTGTACCATAGGTAGGTATGATTGTTGAGCTCCATGTTTCACCCTGTCCGGCATCAGGATCTATTATTGTTAAAAAGGGATCAACGATAATATTCGAGTTCTGGCAAACTGTAATAGTATACGCAGTACCATACTGGAATACCGGTGCAGTATTAGCCTTACTCATAAGCGGCATGCCCATTAACAATAAACCTGCAATAAGGAATGACCGTAAAAAACGATTTCCTTTCACATTTTTTTTAGTATTTACTTGTTTCAAGTAAAAATTTCCTGATCCCATATCTATGATAGTTTAGAAATAATGCCGAAAAATAGTAAAAAAACAATCAACAATAGCTACTTTCTCTATTTTTTTTAAAAAAAAATCGTTTTAAGCTCCTCTTACCAATTTGATTTCAGTAATAGTATTCAGATGCAATACAGCTCCTGTTCCCTATCATTGCTACGTTTTCCGGATTTTACAGGGTTTTATTTGTGGCTCTGATGAATGATAATTGCACAAACAATTATTTAGCTAATAAACCTGAATTAATCAGCATTCAATTTTGTATTATCTAGTATTTATATACATAAATGGATAATAGTCTATTCTACCATGGTATAACATGCGCCGAATTTAACAATTGTAGTTAAATTCAACTAAATGGCCAATGTCATTGACCTAAACAAGCCCACAGAGTTTTCCCGTGAATCACCCATCCGGCAGGGTGAAGCCCCAATGTCATTAACTTAAGGAAGCCTGAAAGGCTTCAAGTTGAACCTGCCTGCCGGCAGGCAGCCGTGGGTGCAACCCACGGTAAACCAAAAATACAGACCAACTCCTACCGTGTGCCGCCTTAGCTTAGCGTTGGCGCAAGGTGTTGAATGTGGTGTAGAATAATACCGAAATCGCTTAAATAGATGACATTGCCCGGGAAGGGTTGAATGTGGCAGGGGAAACACTAAAACAACTAAAGTTAATGACATTCCCTTGCAGACTTTAACATTGAATTATTGCTAATGATTTACAACTCTTCATCCGTTACAGCGAAAACTCGGGATAATACGGCCTGGCGGTTTGCTCATATTTACGGGCAGAATCCATCTGGCCGGTTATTTTATATAAAAGAGCAAGGTTAACAAGAGGTTTATAATCTTCATAACCAGGATCAATAGCTAAAACCTTCCGGAAGCAAAAAATGGATGAATCCGGTTTTTGCAGTCTTGAGTAACAGGCGCCCATATTATACCAGGCCATCGTTTCATTTGAATCTATCTCAATGGTCTTCCTGTAATAATATAAGGCATTAATGAAATCCTGTTGCCTGAAATACATTGTTGCTAAATTTCTGGCAACACGTATATCCACAGGCCTCAATTCGTAGGCCTTTATAAAATGATACCCGGCAGAATCGAAATTTAAAGTACGCATATATGCCACCCCGATATCGGCATGCGTTTCTGTATTGGCCGGGTAAATCTCCAGCGACTTTAAAAAATGGCGAATACTCTCCTCGTTTATTTTCTGCGCTTTCAGGCTGTCTGGTTCTTCTTCAAACTTTCTTTGTAATTCCAGGCCGGCATAATACTGTAGCCATGTATCATTCAGGGATTTTGGCAGGTCGGAAAAAACAAGGGTATAATTATCCTTCCAATCCAGGTTGCGGTAAATAGTTAGAACGGAAAAAAACGCCACAATACTACCCAATACTGCAAGCGCAGTTACACGTTTCACAACTTCCATTCCCCCGCCCTCTTTTTCTATATCACAACCCGGATAAACTGGTTCATTTGGTAACTGCGGCTGCTGCGGGCTTAACAACGGCTTGTTTTGATCTTTACCTCGTAATTGCGCGTTTGCCTGAAACTTATTTTTCCATGTGTCACATCGCGCGAAGTATAATACCCGCTTTTCAAAAACAAGTGCCACAAAAAGGCAAAACCCCACAGAAGGAAAGAAGGCAAACCTGTCGGCATATGCCGGACTCACCAGGAACGGAATATTAGAAAAGAGCGCAATAGATGCCAGGTAAAACAGTACTGCAAATGCCCAAGGATCTTTTTTGTTTTTGAATAGTTTTCGCACACCAGATACTAAAAGGAAAAGATAGAGCGTCAGTGAAAGCAAAACCCGGAAATCCCCAAATCCCACAAATGGAATACTATTATACCCGTAAAAAAATGTAAGCGGATACGGAATGAACAACGTTTTGATATAGTATCCGAGTATCAGGATTTCTGTAGCAAGTTTACTGGCAGCATCCGGTGCATTAACAAGCAAATTTAAAACCAGTTTCACCTCTATTGTCGCAGACGTTTCATTGCTCTTTAACACAAAATGCCTGATGAGCATAAAAACGCCTAACACTGCCACAGAACTAATGGTAATGCTAACACTCCGTATAATATTTTCGTTTTTATAGAGGAAAAATACAAGCGGTATCATCCCTATAAATGTAACAACTGTTTCCTTGGATAAATAAGAGAGAAACAGATACAGGGACGCAAATATCAGTTGGTATAATTTGCCTTGTCGTGCATAATTCAAATAAACAATGAACGAAAGAAAAGCGAAGAAAAAGCACAGTAATTCATCTCTGCTTTTAATATTTGCCACTACCTCTGTATGAATAGGATGAACAGCAAATAATAAAGCTGCAATAAATGCCGCAACTATTTTATCTCCATTAAATAACTTGTTAAAAAAAAAGAATAGTGCAACCACACATGCGGCAAACACTAAAATATTTATCACATGCCCCGGCAGTGGATTTAACCCGAATAATTGAAACTCAACAGCAAACATGACCAGGGAAAGCGGCCGGTAATTATCCGTAACCAGGTTGCCTTCAAAACCCTTCAGATGCGAAGTCATAAACAGCATGGGCACCCCTTTCATGCCCTGTTGTACAATGTTGTTTTGAGTGATCATCATTGAATCGTCCAGCACATAACCATTCTGTACAGTATTGGCATATACCATGCATGAGATCACAGCCAGCAAAATAGATAGCTTCATGGTCATCGTCATTCTATTCAGGAAAGGAATTCCTTTGGTATCTGGTTTTTGCTGCATCAATTCTTCAGATAAATGAATTTAATCGCCAAGTTATAAATTTCTGATTAGACAATGCTAAACCCCTGCATAGAAAATTAAAGATAAGTAGTAACGGAAAATTTTCCAGGTTGTTCAATGAAATCAAATATTGGTGGCCACCAGCGGTAGCCCGAAGGGCTTCCCCGTGAATAGCCGCGGGTGCCCCCCCCGGTAAATGAACAACAAGTACGAACCCTGGCCGCGTGCCGCATTAGCTTTAGCGGTGGCGCAAAGGGTTTCCCGTGGGATCGGTTGTGCGGAGAAAGCTTAAATTAGTGGTATTCCCCTTTTGGGGCAGGGGGTAAATTATTTCTGAAAAATAATTTACTGCGCTTCACTTTTTTCCCTACCTTTGCCGCCCTGGCAAGTCTTATACGGCCAGCTCCTGCTGAATCCCCCAGGACAGGAATGTAGCAAGGGCGGGCGGTTGTAGCGGTGCGATGTGAGTAACTTGCCAGTTTTTTTATGCCCTGTATCCACACTTTATTCACTTTTGCCCTCCTCTGCATTTCATTAATCCACCTGTAGCTAAAGTTTTGACTAACTTTGCTTCCGAAACAATCAATAATATGAAATTTTTTATAGACACGGCAAATCTTGCTCAGATTAAAGAAGCACATGAACTTGGTATCCTTGATGGTGTTACCACCAATCCATCCCTGATGGCAAAAGAGGGTATCAAAGGGCATGATGCCGTTATGCAACATTACCTGACCATATGCGAAATGGTAGACGGGCCCGTGAGCGCCGAAGTACTTGGCACTACCTTCGCAGGTATTGTGGAAGAAGGCAAAAAACTGGCTGCTATCCATAAAAACATTGTCGTAAAAGTACCCATGATAAAGGAAGGGATTAAAGCCATCAAGTGGTTTACAGATAACGATATCCGTACCAACTGCACCCTCGTATTTTCTGCCGGTCAGGCTATACTTGCTGCCAAAGCAGGCGCCACCTACGTTTCACCGTTTATCGGCCGCATAGACGACATCAATTGGGATGGCGTTCAACTGATCGAACAGATCGTAAACATCTATAACGGACAAGGTTTCATGACCGAGGTACTTGCCGCATCCATCCGCAACCCGCTCCATATTATCCGCTGTGCCGAAGCCGGCGCTGATGTATGTACCTGCCCTTTATCTTCTATTCTTGGATTACTGAAACATCCTTTAACTGACATTGGCCTCGAACAGTTCCTCAAGGATGCCCAGGCTATGCAATAATATTTCCGGATTTTAATAAAAGAAATCCGGCTGTAAAACAATAGCCGGATTTCTTTGTACTTTTCACTATGACACTGATAATTTAATGCTGATACCAAAGTTAGATTGATCCAAAAACAGGAGATGTAATAACACCTCCCGGAACAAGGTCCCGATTTTTTTTCGGGAGAGTCGGGGTTTATAGGCAAATGAGTTCAGACCAATTTATAATGAGTATTGGTACACCTCCTTAGCACCCCTAAAAACACAACAAAGAAAATTGCGCCTTTGCGCCCCTGCCTACCGGCAGGCAGGTTTGCAAGAGGCAATTGTATAACACCGAATATTAAAATACACACCGATGCAAAACTTCAACGAATTAAGATTTGCAGTACTCATAGATGCAGACAACGTTCCTTATGCCAATGTAAAAGGTATGATGGAAGAGATCGCCAAATATGGCACACCCACCTTTAAACGCATCTATGGCGACTGGACCAAACCTACTGTTTCAGGATGGAAGTCTGTGCTGCTGGAGAATGCCATCACACCCATCCAGCAATATAGCTACACCACCGGAAAAAATGCCACCGACTCGGCCATGATCATTGATGCCATGGATATACTCTATACCGGCAAGGTAGATGGGTTCTGCATCATTTCCAGCGACAGTGATTTCACACGGCTTGCATTAAGGCTGCGCGAAGCGGGAGTAAAGGTGATAGGAATGGGCCAGAAGAAAACACCCTCCCCTTTCATAGCTGCCTGTGACAAATTCATCTACATCGAGATCCTTTCCCAGGCTCCCGAAGTCCTGCACGAACTTCCTGAACAAGTCTCCAAAGAAGAAGACAAAAAAGAAGAAGAACCAAAAACAAATACCGTAAAACACCTCGACCAGAAAACCATACAGCTCATCGCAACCAGCATCAGCGACCTCGCCGACGAAGCAGGATGGGCCTTCCTTGGCGATGTGGGTACCATGCTCCTTAAAAAACATCCTGATTTCGATCCGCGCAATTATGGGTTTAAAAAATTAGGCCAGCTTATAAAAAGCACCAAACACTTTGATATAGACGAACGCCAGACCGACAAAAGCAACATCAAACTGGTGTATATAAAAGCCAAGCCGGTAAATAAAAATACTGCCACCGGCAAAAAATCAGGAAGAAAATAATTTCTTTGTTATACTGTAAACGGGGTAAATTTGTGCATTGATCAATAAGTGCTTTGCGAGCTTAAAAACGTGACGCGAGTGTAGTAAAAATGAAATGAAATTTAGTCCCGCACGTGCGGGATGAAACTTTTTTGCACAGATATATGCCTCTTGAAGTATAAAACATTTTTGTGAAGATGAAACGCTCATTCATTCTTATACTGTTACTCGCCGCACTTTCCATTGCTTCAGGTTGCCTCATGGCTGAATCCAGGTGGATAGCCAAAGTGGGCATTAGCTTATTCCACAAAGGTTACAATATCACAAAAATCTGGTGGCAGGGCGCTATTGCAGTTTTTATCGTTCAGCTTATTTTCTTCTTCATCCACTTTACTTTATATCAAATGACCCATGTGGTCATTGGCCGCATCATACATTTCATCCTCCTGCTTGCAGCCGTAGGTGGTCTTTACCTCACCTGCTACGATTTCCAGGACGACTATACGCATCAACTGCTGGGCCACCATTTCCATGCCGGCTTCTACCTCATCTGGGCAGGCTGGATGATGACAGCTATTTACTTCCTCTTCAGCCCCAAAATAATAAAACTTCCACCCTTCCCATTAGACAAAGATGCACCCAAGGTATAAGAATGTATCTTTGCACGAGACTTTGACACCACACCTTTGCGCCCTTAAAAACACAACACAACAACTCTCGTCTTTGCGCCTCTGCGCCTTTGCGGGAGACCATTTTTCACACCCCACAGTAACAATGCATTTTCCGCCGTTGTGGGTGTCCCCACCAACAACTTTCGCGCCGGACATTTCCACATACCAAACAACTCCATTTATAAAAGCCCGGGGTTATTTCGCAACCCCGATGCGAGCTTAAAAACACAACACCGGAAACCTCCTTTTGCGTCTTTGCGTGAAAACCGCTCCCCGCGACAACGTTATAACGCCAGATAAAACGCCTTCAGCAACTCCCTGAACCCTTCCGTATAATTCCCCTCGCCATCCATAATCACCAGCGTCTCCTCTTCCATAAAAGAAGGCTCACTCTTGCTAAACAACCCCACAATCCTTTTCACCTCCGCATCCGCTCTATGTTTTATTAACAGCGCCCCATGCTCATGCATTCCTCCACCCTCTGCCAATTGCTTCCAAACCCCATACTCCGTTACCGGAAGCAACACCGATGCATACCCATCCTCCGCCAGGTTTGCGAGAATTACATCTGCGAGTTCTTTGTTACTTAACTCCACCGTATGCCGAGCCACCATTTTATTGGCATCATTGCTCAGCAGACTGTTATTAAAAAAAGGTGGATTACAAATGATCAGATCATATTTCACCATAAACGGATGATCCCTGACATCCCCCTCCACAATTTTTAACCGTTCCCGCCAGGGCGACGCCATAAAATTTTCTCTAGCCTGCTGCGCTGCATCCATATCTATCTCTACCGCATCTATTGCAATCTCCCAACTGCGCTGCGCCAGCATCAGCGACAGCAAACCCGTGCCCGTACCAATATCCAGCACCCTTTTCAACCCCGGGAATACAGGCGTCCATGCGCCCAGTATGCATGCATCTGTTGTCACCTTCATAGCGCACCGCTCCTGCCCTATCCTGAACCGTTTGAACTGGAAATAATTGTTGCTCATTGCCATGTTGCCCGCGCTGTCGGACTAACCGACATATCCGCAAAGTTACCTTTTAGATATTTATAATAACCCGTAATCCCTATCATAGCTGCATTGTCTGTGCAGTATTCAAACTTTGGTATGTACACCTTCCAGCCCAGCTCTGCACCTGTTTCATTTATAGCCTTCCTCAATCCGCTATTAGCCGATACACCGCCCGCTATACCCACCTGCTTTATGCCATGTTCCTTCGCAGC
Organism: uncultured Bacteroidota bacterium; assembly: GCA_903839875.1. Lineage (GTDB taxonomy): Bacteria > Bacteroidota > Bacteroidia > Chitinophagales > Chitinophagaceae > Nemorincola. Next base: position 47,073 of record CAIMDZ010000217.1, on the reverse strand, counting down.
CTTTTTCAGTTTGGTCATCAGCGTCTTTATAATCGTGTACTGCACGCTTGCGCATATATCATACAGGTTGTGCTCAATAAAATCCGGGTTCATTTTTTTATTCGCCTGCAAAAAATAGAGCACCGAAGTTTTGATGCCGCTGAAACTAAATGAATAGCCCTTCATCTCCGCAATCGGGAATTTAAATTTCATCGGGTCCCCCATCGCAGCATACTTATCTACCAGTGGCCCCCCCGGATAAGGCAGCCCCAGCATCTTTGCCACCTTATCAAAAGCCTCACCCGCAGCATCATCTATCGTCTCCCCCAACACCTCCATATCCAGGTGGCTGCGGCATAAAACTATTTGCGTATGCCCCCCCGAAACCGTCAGGCACAGGAACGGGAACTCCGGACTATCATCAATAAAATGAGCCAGTACATGCGCCTGCATATGGTGCACCGCAATCAGCGGAACATTCAACGCCTGCGCGAAAGCCTTGGCAAAACATGCTCCTACCAGCAACGACCCCAGCAATCCCGGCGCCTGAGTAAAAGCCACTCCCGAAATATCCTTTTTATCCAATCCTGCATCCGTCAGCGCGGCATCCACTACCGGCACAATATTCTGCATATGCGCCCGCGATGCCAATTCCGGCACCACCCCGCCAAACCGCTCATGCACCTGCTGAGTAGCTATCTCGTTACTCAGCACCTTCCCATCCCGCACCACCGCTGCACTTGTCTCATCGCACGATGACTCAATAGCCAGTATATTTATTTGTTTAGGCATGTATTAACCCCGAAAGTAAACACAAAGTTACCTGAAAGGGGATAAAGAGAAGTAACCTTTTTTTTACCTGCCAAATTACTATTGTATAAAATTGCACAAATGTACAATTCTGAAACGATTCGGTGGGGGTAGCTGGCATTGCAGTTGAAAAAAGATATTAAGCTTAAACTTCAACCAACAGCAACTTTCGACTAAATTCATCATTGCCTCCGGAAAAAATTAATTACCAATCCCAATGCAATTAGCAAAGCATGTGCCCAGTTGAATAAGAGAAAGTAAAATAAGGAGCAGGGCCTCCATAACTATGAGCAATAAAAAAAATCCAGATGCAAAAGGCTGCACTGTAAATAATCTGGGTGATTACTATAAATTCCAGTTGTTCTGCTTTTTCCTACCAATAAAAAATTCATCACAAGCGCAAGAACAGAACTTACAATCAAGTAAAATTCATCATCATGCATAAGATTAATTATTACGTCCTAACTGCAAGATAACAATTTTTTTGTTTCAGAAAATGAATTTTCTTCAATATGTAAAACATTGTCTCTTGCCTGGCACCCATGCATACTTCAATTTCACTCAATTCAGTATTGCATGATCCGGATGGATCCCGCTGAGGATCGTTGACAAAATAATTCCTGAGACAAATTCCCAAATACAAATTCCAAAAATCTACTTCTTCCTTATCACCTTAAGCATCTGTTCATGTATCAGCCCGTTAGTTGCCAGTGTCTCCTTTTCAAAGACATTATAAACAGCCCCGTCAAAATCAGTGATCTTACCGCCGGCCTCCAGCAGTATGAGGTAGCCAGCAGCTACATCCCATGCATTAAGATTGTATTCCCAGAATCCGTCAAACCTTCCGCAGGCTACCCAGCAAAGGTCAATAGCAGCAGAGCCAAGACGGCGAACAGGAAGACCCTCAAGTACTATGCGTTCAAACACTTTTATTGGGTGCTCTGTATTATCCGGCCATTTATACGGGAAACCCGTTACCAGGCAGGCTGTTTTAAAATCGCGCTTGGCAGAAACGCTGATCGGCATGCCATTGAGCGTGGCGCCCTTGCCCCGTTCGGCAAGAAACAATTCATCCATCATCGGGTTATAAACCGCCCCTAAAATCAACTCATTAAAATGCATCAACCCGATACTCACACAGCAAATGGGTATGCCATGTGCGAAATTTACCGTCCCGTCAATCGGGTCTATGATCCATTGATAATCAGATGACTGTATCAGCTCACCTACTTCTTCACTTATGATGGTATGTGCCGGATACGCAGCCCTGATAACCTCAATGATCTTATCCTCCGACAGTTTATCTACTTCAGTCACCAGGTTATTAATGCCCTCTTTATGGTCTATTTTAAAGGCAGTATTAAAGTATTGCAGAATTATTTTACCGGCTTCTTTAGTTGCAAGAAGCAATACATCCTTTAGTTCATCCATTCATTATAATTTTAGCTCCTTGCCCAGGTAATAGTCTATTACTTTAAGCTTGAAAATGAGATCGTACTTAGCGCTGATAAAATTGGATGCCGCAACGAATTCCTGGTTCTGGGTCACAAGAAGGTCTACGGTGCTGGTAAGGCCCAGGTCGTAACGCTTGCGGGCAAAGTCAAGTGCACGGGCAGAGGCATCATAGGCCCGCCTGGCCGCATTATACTTCTGTATGCTGTTAATAGCATTGTTGTGGGCCTTGTACACATTTTGTTTTAGTGTCAGTTCCGCGTTATACTCTGTAAGCTGTTGCTGGGCAAGGTTAATTTTAGCCTGCCGCACGGAATACTGCGATTGCCATGCATTGAATATCGGGATATTTACTCCAAGCGATACCAGTTGGCGGAAGTTGTTGCTTAGTTGTGAATTGAATGGCATAGTTGAACTTACAGTCTTGTAAACAGGAGCATACACCGGGTACACTTTACCCGAAATACTGTCTGTAATCCCGACTTCTTTATATCCATCCGGACTGCTGATGTAGTTATAATAATTGTTTGCCCAGTTGGTACCTACCTGGTAATTGAGCGCAAACTGTGGTAATAAATTACCCTTGGCTGCCGCCAATCCTTTTTCAGCAGCGTTCACACGGAACTGGCTGCCTTTTATAGAACCAAAATGAGTCCGTGCCTTTTTATAGATTTCCTCTGGTTGCATAATAGTCACTAATAGCTGGTCAGCAGGCTCCACTTCCGGCACCTGTATGTTGAATGGCGTTTCAAAATCGAGGTTTAGGGTCGTTTTCAGGTCCAGTATAGCAGAGTTATAATTGGCAATGGAGTTGATAAGATTAGCGCTGTCAGTTGCCAGTTGCGATTCAAGTTGGGCTACATTTAGTTCCGGAAGCCGGCCTGCCTCGGCAAATGCCCTTGTCTGGGTAAGTTGCGCCTTGGTAAGATTTACCTGGTTGGTACTCACATTTATTTGCTCCTTGGCTAGCAATGAGGTAAGGAAGCCATTGGCAACATTTACCGAAATATCATCCTTTAATTGATCAAGGTCGGCAAGATTGGCTTCGAGGGCATACCTGTTGCGGGCAATCGTATTGTGAACCTGGTTCCAGCCAAACAGCAGCAGGCTGCCATTACCGGATACACTTACAAAGTCATAGCTAATATCCACAAACTGGTTTGTAGTAGGATTAACTGACCGGCCAAAGCTCTTGCCATAACTGCCGTTTGCGCTCAATACCGGCAATTGCGATAACCTGCTTTGCAGCAGGGTATTCCTCGCAAGGCGTGCTGTAAGAGAATCCTGCTTTATGGAAATATTATGTTCAATGGCATACTGCACACAATGCTGCAATGTCCATAAATTATCAATTCCACTACCGGCCTGTGCCTGCGTAGTAGTATTATAAAACAAAAATGCTGTAAGGATGGCTAAAACTAAGCGCATAACGCAAAAGTAAACAAATTTCAATTCGCAGTTGGCAGTTTCCAGTTGACAGTTTCCAGTTGACAGTTTTCAGTTTACTTGCCATAAAAACACTTCCTGCACCTCGGTTCATACACGTCGTTCTCTCCCAGCAATACCCGGTCGTCAATTTTGGGTATCCTGTATGAATAGCTGGCATTATCGCCACATTTGGCGCATATAGCCTGTAGCTTGGTAACATATTCCGCCTTGGCAAGCAAAGCCGGCATTGGCCCGAAAGGCTTACCGGTAAAGTCCATATCCAGCCCGGCTACAATTACCCTGGTTCCCCTAAGGGCTATCTCATCAGCAACCTCAACAATACCTTCATCAAAGAATTGCGCCTCATCTATACCCACCACATCCACATCTTCTGAAAGTAAAAGAATATTAAAATAGTTAACAACGGGTGTTGACTTTATCCTTCTTGAATCATGAGAAACAATATCAATAGCATCAAAGCGCTTTTCCATGGCAGGCTTAAATATTTCGGCCTTCAGCCCGGCTATCTGCACACGTCTCAGCCTGCGGATCAGCTCTTCTGTCTTCCCGGAAAACATACATCCGCTTATAATTTCTATCCACCCCTTTTGATTTCCATTCCTGTATGGTTCTATAAACATTTGGAAATTTTTAGCGAATAAAAATAATAATTCGTGGAATTTATTCAAAAAGCAGATCCTCCGATTTGCGCCTGAACATAGGAATGAACCAGCCGCCACGAATACCGTAAAGGATATCCAGGCGTTGCTTATTATCCGGGCGCATTACATCAAACAAATAATCGCGCCTGCCCTGTGTAAAACCAAATAATCCATCCAGGCCGATAGTGAAATTCACCAGCCTGCTCCTTGAAAAATGGCTATAGCCTGCATACAATTCAGCAAAAGCACCATTGGTAAGCCGGTCATATCCTTTCACATAATCGCCCCGTAACTGAGGTACAGTCTTATCCTTATCAAATATGTTGATCTTATGTTGTATAAATCCGACGGATGCCATCAGGGTCAGGCCATCATCAGGATGTTGCTTACTGAACGAGAATATCCGGCCAAACGTAAGTCCGACCGCATATCCCCGCTCATGAACAGGCACCCCTATCCTCTGCCCGCTGCCATTGATAAATTCGTACACATGGGTATTGTAGTTGGAGTATTTGTCCCTGATGTTTATCATCAAAGAATCCTCTTTAATAGTTCCCCCCAAAATGAAATCAAACTTAGCGCCGAATAGCCAGTTAGAACCGGTTTTATATAACAAAGCTGGCCCTACCCTGTAACTTGTTCCAAAGCGTTTGGCCATATCGCCTCCCGGGATGTCAAAATGTCCGTTTGCATTCAGGATAAAACCATGCTTAGGTTCCGGCGCCTCTGCCGGTCCAAAGAGTTTATCCTTATTCTGTGCCGATGCAGACAATACAATTGATAAACATAAACAAGTAAATAGTTGCAGCTTCATAATAATGTTCTTCCTTTCCAATTCAAATATAGTCTGTACTCATTCACCAATAAAACCCCTATCCTAAAGGGAGGTGTCATCATTTAACCCTTTAAAATATGAATAGCAATTTTGATCCAGATTCGCTACGCTAATTTATGACTTTGGTCTAATATCCTTATGCCATTTCTCAGAAACAAAGGAATTTAACAATTATGATAGTATAATCAGGAGTTGGTTAAACCGAAATTAAAGCCTATTTATGCACTTGAGCTGCAACCAGATTCCCCTGTGAAGTCCCTTCAGGGATTTAGGGTTTAACTTTCTCCTCCAGTTCAATGATCAATTCAAACGACTTGTCATATTCCTTATTTAACTGAACCAGTCTTTCACCGTGTTTACGGTACTGTTCATCCACTTTAAGAAACTCGGTTTTGTTGGAGTAGAATGCAGGATCTGCCAGTTTTGCCTCTAATTCAGCAGTATCCTGCTTTAATTTGTTAATGTCTTCCTCCAGCTTCTGGAAAAGCTTTTGTTGTTTTTGCAATTCCTTTCGCAGGGCATTCAACTGGTCGTTGTTAACATTGGGTTTGGGAGCGGGTTTTTCTTCCTTTTTTTCGATAGGTTTTGGTGCAGTCTGTTTTACGGCAAGTTCTCTTTTTTGTTTGTCATGAAACCAGGTAGACCACTCATCATATGGCCCGTTGAATTCGTTTACTTTGCCATCTTCAATATTCCATATTTTGTTCGCGGTCCTGCTGATAAAATAACGGTCGTGCGATACGATTATTAGGGTACCCTTGTATTTAGTGAGCGCCTCTATCAGCATTTCCACCGATTGCATATCCAGGTGGTTGGTAGGCTCATCCAGCAGCAGGAAGTTGCCTTTGGCGGCTATAACCTTTGCCAGCGCTACCCTCGCCTTTTCCCCGCCCGACAACACCTTGATCTTTTTAAAAACATCATCACCGCTAAACAGGAAGCAACCCAGCAATTGCCTGAGTTCCAGTTCGTTCTTTCCACTGCCACAGAGCTTCATTTCCTCCAGCACTTCATGCTCCACAGTCAGCGCTTCCAGTTGGTGCTGCGCGTAAAAGCTCTCTTCTACATTATGTCCCCACTTTCTTTCACCTTCATAAGACTCACTTCCGGTAATTATGCGCAGCAAAGTAGACTTTCCCTTTCCGTTTGCCCCGATAAGCGCTATCTTATCACCCCTTATTATTTCAGCATCGGCATGCTCCAGGATGGTGAGATTCCCGAAACGCTTTGTAATATCTTTAAGTGTACAAATTATTTTGCCGGGCTGTATTGCAATATCAAAATTGATATTCATTGCCGGCATAGATCCGTCAGGGGCTTCTATCACATCCAGTTTATCGAGCCTTTTAATAGCGCTTTGAGCCGCCGCGGCTTTAGTGGCCTTTGCCCTGAAACGCTCAATAAACCGCTCCTGCTGTTTAATATAATCCTGCTGATTTTCAAACGCCCGCTGCTGCAGTACCATACGTTCCTCTTTTTCTTTCTGGAAAAAGGTATAATTACCGCTATACTGGTGCAGGCCGCGTTGCCACACTTCCACAATTTTCGTCACCATACGGTCCAGGAAGTATCTGTCATGCGAAACAATGACCACGCTGCCTGGATAACTGATCAGGTAGCGCTCCAGCCATTCGATGGATGGCAGATCAAGGTGGTTGGTAGGCTCATCCAGCAATAGCAATTCAGGTTGTTGCAGCATCATTTTTGCCAGCAAGACCCGCATACGCCACCCTCCGCTAAACTGGTCATAAGGCCGTTGCAAGTCGGCAGTAGAAAATCCAAGGCCCTCAAGTACCTCGGCAGTTTTATGTTCCATTTCATACCCGCCGGCAACCTCAAAGTCATGCAGGGCATGGCTATAATCATCAAGCAGATCGGCATCATCAGCATTACTTTCCAGCTCCTTTATTATCCTTTCCATTACCTTCTCTACTTCATGAGCTTTTTCAAATGCCTGCATGCCTACCTTCAGGATGGAATCATTGGTGGAAAAACTCAATAAATCCTGGTTAAAAAAGCCAAGAGATACATCTTTGGGTTTATTTATTACACCGCTGTCAACCGTATATGCGCCCGTCATGATTCGCAATAAAGTAGATTTTCCGGTACCATTACTACCTACCAGCCCTATTCGCTCGCCTGTATGTATCTGCCAGCTTGCATCCTCAAGAATCGCCCTTGCACCAAATGAAAATGAAATATTTTGTAATGAGATCAACATAAGGCTGCGAAGTTAAGGCAAAAGCTAAAAGTGAAAAGCTAAAAATGGGGAACTACGCATTTGAGTCCCTATTCACACAAAGCATAATATATGCCAGTAAATTAGTTACAGGTAAAATGGCAGCAATTATTGGTTTATATTTAAAAAAATAATTGGCCTTAAATTAGACACGGGTCTTCCGCTAATTGTTTTTAAGCTCAAATCCAAAGTTCCGCCCCATTCCATTACTTTTGCAAAGAAATTTTTTCTCTTATGCGTTTATTATATTTAGTTTTCACTTGCTGCCTTGTAAGTCTGATCAGTTGCAATAACAGTAGCAATAGTTCGTCTTCTTCCACCACTGACTCCACAAAGACTAAACCTAAACCTGCATCTAAAAAAGCGGAAAGTAAATTGAATGAAGCTGGAACAACTATTCTGATGTCTGTGGTAACCGGGTATTACAACCTGAAAAATGCTTTGGTCGCCACAAAGGCTACTGATGCCGACAGCGCTGCTGCGAAACTGATAGTAATTGCAGATAGCTTGCAGTCCTTTTTGAAAAAAGATGCAACAAACGGCACGGCACTTAAACCCTATGTAGATACCATAATTAAGGAAAGCAAAACAATTGCCGGTATTAATGACAAAAGCTGTGAAAAACAACGCGCGTCCTTCGAAACTATATCAAATGCCGTTTATGGTCTGCTTAAGGTTGCTAACATAAAGAACGCCGGAGTATATCATGAATATTGTCCTATGGCATTTAACGACAAAGGAGCATTCTGGCTGAGTGATGATATGGAAATTAGAAATCCATATTTCGGGCAGAAAATGATGGAGTGCGGCGAGGTAAAAGATAGTTTGTAAAATAATCAGCCCCCCCGGACTGCATCCTGATATTCAAACACAACCGATCAGCAATACTATGACCTTCTTCTTGAAAACCATCATCAAAATCCACTTACTAATCTTAATGGTACTCTTTTTGCCTGCAATTTTGCTGGCACAAAAGGTATCGCTGAGCGGCTATATGCGTGATGCGGAAACAGGTGAATCAATAATATCGGGCACCATATACATCAAGGACGCCGACCAGGGTGCACTTACCAATAATTACGGATTTTATTCTGTTTCGGTACCTCCCGGCAAATACACTGTGATTTTTTCTTATGTAGGTTATACTCCCCTTATTAAAGAGGTAGACCTTACGAGTAACTTTTCCTTCAATGCAGAACTTCACAGCGCTACCATGCTAAAGGAAGTGCATATTACCACACAAAGAAAAGATGCGAATGTAAAAAATACGGAGATGGGCACAGTAAGCCTGTCAATAGAAAGAATAAAAGCATTACCGGTACTATTCGGGGAAGTGGATATTCTAAAAACGTTGCAGTTGCTTCCAGGGGTACAGTCTGCCGGTGAAGGGAATTCGGGGTTTTATGTGCGCGGCGGTGGGCCTGACCAGAACCTGGTATTACTTGATGATGCAGTGGTTTATAACACCGGTCACCTCTTCGGTTTTTTCTCTGTATTTAATTCTGATGCAATTAAAGATGTAACCCTGATTAAGGGGGGCGCACCTGCAAATTATGGCGGCAGGCTTTCGTCAGTAGTAGATGTATCCATGAAAGAAGGAAATATGAAGTCCTATCATGCTGAGGGTGGAATAGGCCTGATCGCATCGAGACTTACAATCGAAGGCCCTATAAAAAAAGATAAGGGTTCGTTTATTATTTCAGGTCGCCGCACTTATATAGATGCACTGGCAAGGCCTTTTTCCAGCAAGCTGAAAAATTCAGGTTATTATTTTTACGACCTGAACCTCAAGGCCAATTACCGGTTGGGCAAGAAAGACCGGGTATACCTAAGTGGCTACATGGGTGTTGATAAATTCAAATTCCAGAATACAAGAGGCACCTTCAAAGCTGATATCCCCTGGGGCAATAAAACTGCGACACTCCGCTGGAACCACCAGTTCACCGATAAACTGTTTGAAAATACTACCCTTGTATATAACGATTATAATTTCGCTTCCAATTTCAGCCAGAATAACTTTGCTATAAAAATATCTTCCGGCATTACTGACTACAATGCGAAGACGGATTTTGATTATTACAGCAGCAACAACCATCATTTCAAAGCAGGTATTGCCTATACTCATCATGAATTTATTCCCAACCAGGTTTCCGGCAGAATAGATACTATTGTTCTGGATCCCAACAATGCTTTTATTAAGTACGCACATGAGGCAGGCGTATATATCCTCGATGATTTCGAACCAACCAAATGGCTTAAAATAAATGCAGGCTTACGCTATTCATGGTTCCAGCAGGTTGGCCCTTATACTGCCTATAATCTGGACGCTAACGGCAACAAAACCGACAGCACAAAATACGGTCGCAACCAACCTGTAAAAGACTATGGAGGATGGGAACCAAGGCTGAACCTGCGCTTTGCGCTTAATGACGTTTCTTCTCTTAAGACAAGCGTTTCAAAAACCTACCAGTATATACACCTGGTATCCAACAACGGCACCACCCTGCCTACCGATGTATGGGTGCCAAGCACCTACAATGTAAAACCACAGATGGCATGGCAGTATTCCGCAGGCTATTTCCGCAACTTCCTCGACAATAAGGTGGAGACATCAGTAGAAGTATACTATAAAGAGATGCACAACCAGGTGCAGTATAACGAACACTATGTACCCAATACAATTGATGACCCTGAACTATCTTATGTATTCGGTACCGGCACTGCCTATGGCGCTGAATTTTTTATTAATAAAACCCAGGGGAAATTCACAGGATGGATAGGCTATACCCTTTCATGGACCTACCAGAAATTTCCCGATTTAAACAATGGCCAATCCTTCCCCGCCAAGTACGACCGCAGGCATGATCTTTCTGTAGTAGGTAGTTATGAATGGAGCAAAAAATGGACCTTCTCTACAGTTTTTGTTTTTGGCTCCGGCAATGCCATCACATTGCCAACCGCATTTTATGTTGTAGACGGCCAGGTGGTGCAGTTATACAGTAAAACAAATGCTTACCGCCTGCCACCCTACCACAGGCTTGATATTTCAGCCACCTACACACCCCAGCATGCAAAGCCCCGCAAGTGGCACGGGAGCTGGGCATTTTCCATCTACAACGTTTACGACCGGCATAACCCCTACTTCCTGTATGTAGATAATCCCGGGACCCTGAGCAGTGGCGTAAAGGTTACAGTGTACCAGGTTTCGATACTGCCGATCATTCCGAGTATTACTTATAATTTTAAGTTTTAGGACGGCACAAAAAATGTTTGTATCTTAGAGTGAATGAGTACGAAAAACAAAAATCATCTTCTTGATGAAATCGGTTTTTGGGGCAGTCAAGGAAAGACGCCTAAAGACTCGCAGGAACAGCGTGCACGGAAAACCGCCTTTGCTTTTAATGCTGCCAAAAATAAGCGTCGTAATGAACTAATTGAGCGAATTGAAAACCTCAGAAGTAACACCAATACTGTTACGTTTACGTACGAAGAATTCTTCCAAACTTACAAAAGGAAAATCAAAAAAATATAAATTCCATTATTATGCTGTTGTTACTGCATCGTGCTTGTAAAATACTTTCCCTACACGGTCTATGTGTTCCTTTAGCGCGGCGTTTGAAATTTTATCATAATCAACCACATCAAAAAAATAAGGAGTATACAAACCTTCCTGGAGCAAATTGCGCACTTTTTCGGTATAACTGTAGTCGAGGCCATGGCCTTTTATAGCCAGGTCAACATCAGAGCCTGGTTGAAAATTACCTTTTGCGCGTGAGCCAAAAATAACAACTTCATAAATCTCAGGAAACATCAGGAATGCCCTTTGTATCCATTTATATGCCTCCGCATATATGCCAAATTCATTTTGCTGATTCATCTTTCAGTTTTTTATAGAACTGTTCCATTTCCTTGAAATAAATTGTTGCAATATCCTTATAAATCAATCTGCTTTTATCATAGTCATATGCATGAGCAAGCGTATTACGGTCTTCCAGCATCTTAATCCATAATGCACCGTCAGTAATAATATTATCCTGGAACGATTTTCCGATAACCTGCTTTGGTCCTTTGTATTCAACATACCCCATTTCAACTAAATAGTCCTGCAAAGTCTACCACGCAAGTACAAATACAAGCTCAAACCTTTTAATTGCAGCATCAACCCGCACATCCTCATCAATTTCTGTTTGCTGCAATAGCTCCTGTAAAGACACGTAAGCTTTTCCAAAATTATCAAATCTTTGTTTCCACCGAATATCTTGCTCCATCCGCTATTTCAGATTATTTACGTTACAAAGATATTACTATTTATCAAACTCCATTTAAACCAATCAACTTTTCAACAATTCAACCAATCAACTTATCAACCTATCAACAATTCAACCTTTCAACCAGTCAACAAATCAACCTATCTTCGCGTAAATGATCAACCCCGCCTCCATACAGGAAGTAATGAACCGTGCCGACATCGTAGATGTCATTGGGCAGTTCGTGCGGCTGAAGAAGCGGGGAACCAATTATATTGCCAATTGCCCCTTCCATAATGAGAAGACACCTTCCTTCAATGTATCGCCCGCCAAAGGCATTTATAAGTGCTTTGGCTGCGGCAAGGCAGGCAACGTGGTCACCTTTGTGCAGGAGCATGAAAAGCTTACCTATCCCGAAGCCATACACTGGCTGGCCGACTATTACAAAATAACCATTGAAGAAACAGAGCGTACACCCGAACAGCAGCAAAAACAGCTGGCCGAGGAAGGCCTGCGCATACTCAATGAATTTGCCGCAACCTGGTTTCATGATACCTTGCTGAAGAACGAAGAAGGCCAGTTGATCGGCATGTCCTACTTCAAGCAGCGCGGATTCAGGAAAGAAATTATTGAGCGTTTCCGGCTGGGCTATAACCCCGAAGGTGGTGACGACTTTTACCGTGCCGTTACCGCTAAAGGTTACAAAGCAGAAATGCTGGAACGCGCCGGCCTGGTGAAGAACCGTAATGGTTCGTTCCACGATTTGTACCGCGGCAGGGTCATCTTCCCAATCCAGGCTATGACAGGGCGCATACTTGGCTTTGGTGCGCGGATACTCAAGAGTAACGAGAAATCGCCCAAGTACATCAATAGCCCTGAGAATGAATTATATGTCAAGAGCAAGGTACTTTATGGCATGTACCAGAGCAGGCAGGCCATTGGCAGGCAGGATGAATGCCTGCTAGTGGAGGGTTATACCGATGTAATATCCCTGCACCAGGGCGGCGTGGAAAATGTGGTTTCCAGCAGCGGCACATCGCTTACCGAAGACCAACTTCGGCTGATAGGACAGCTTACCAAAAATCTCACCATTCTTTACGATGGCGACCCCGCAGGTATCAAGGCCGCCCTCCGCGGACTGGACATGGCGCTGTCGCAGAGCTTTAATGTGCAACTGGTGTTGTTGCCGGAGGGCGAAGACCCGGATAGTTATGTACAGAAATCAGGTTCAGCGAAATTTCATGAATACCTCAAGGAGCATAAGCAGGACGTCATCAGTTTCCGCCTGGAGATTGGGCTCAATGATGCGGGCAAAGACCCCGTAAAGCGTTCAAAACTGGTACAGGAAATTGCCGAGAGCATATCCCGCATCAATAAGGCGGAAGACTTTTCGCTGCAGTCGCACTATATACGTGAGGCCGCAAGCAAGCTGAATGTGGACGAGGCGGGCCTTGTAAACCTCGTCAACAAAAACATACGCGAGCGGATAGAGAATGAGCAAAAACATGCCCGGCGTGAAGAAGCAATTCCCAAACCGGAGATGCTAACTATTGAACAGGAGCAGGAAATTGAAAATATCCCGCTTGGCAAATCAAAGGCATCTGAGGAACAGCAGGAATGGCAGTTATTAAAAATATTAATAGAATACGGACACATGGCTTATGATGGATTTGAGTCGGTGGCGAAAATGATAGAAGACCGTATTGGCCCCGACTTGCTGGAACAGCCCATGGTCGCCAGGCTTTTTGAAGAATATTATGAGCATTACAGGCACTTCGGGAACACCCCCCTGCTCCATTTTTTCACCAACCATACTGACAAATCTACCAGGGATAAAATGGCTTCACTGCTGCACCCGCAGCAGGATATCAGCGGTAAATGGAAAGAAAAATATGGCATCGAAAGTGTCACCGGGCCAATGATCTACACCAATGATGTAGACAGCACCCTATCCTACTTCGAACTGAAAAAGATTTTGATCATACAAGACCAGGTAACATCGCGCCTGAGCCAGGAATCAGATCCATTGACCCAGAAGGTTTTGCAGGAAAAGTTTATAGACCTCAGAAAAATGGAACGTGATATTTTGAAGCGGCATGGGACAGTGGTTTATAAATCGCATAAGTACAAGTAACCAAACCTGCCTAGATGAAACGATCATTAATTTTGCATACTGCGTCGATGTTGCTGTTAACCTACAGTGGAATGTTAACAGCGCAAACAACAATTCGCTTTACGGAGCATAAATTTTGCCTGATGCTTGAAAGCGGGCAATGTCGACACTGTACAGATTACCTGCCAGGTTTTGCAATCCTTGAAAGTTGCAGGATAAATCCTGGTTTATATATTGAATTTAAGTGGCCTAAGGATGATTCTATGTACCGAATCTATTGGGATAGATTCGATGTTAAGATGTCCTCGGAGAACAAGTATATATACTCAGTCAACACGCCATACACGTACGACGGGAAAACCTCCGATTTCAAGTTGAAATTAACATTAATACAGACTGGGTCGAATTTTGGCATAGAGAATATTCTCTGTGCAACCAAAAATGACGCTGGGCAATTAGTCGCCACTTTTTTGAAACCTTAAAAAATAAACTGATTTGGCACGCATACTCGCATTAGACTACGGCAAAAAAAGAACCGGTATAGCCGTCACCGACCCATTACAAATTATAGCCACGGCCCTCGAAACCGTTGATACCGGTGAGTTGATAGGGTATCTGAAAAAGTATATGGCCAAAGAACCTGTTGAAAAAATACTTATAGGCTATCCGCTTAATTTCGATAACTCTCCTACCGATGCCACATCAATTGTTGAAAAGTTTATTCTGAAATTCGGCAATGTTTTTCCCAAACTGCCCGTAGAAAAAATAGACGAACGTCTCACCTCCAGGATGGCCTCACAAGCGATATCAGGCATGGGCCTCAGGAAAAAGGACCGTGAAAAGAAAGAATTAATAGATACCGTAAGTGCAGTAATGATGTTGCAGGAATACCTGGGAACCACAAACCCCTCCCGATAAAAATCGGGACCTTGTTCCGGAGCTTCACAGTAGAATAAACCATTTAACTTCGATTTTCAATCCAACTTTCTCCTTTATTATTAACGGAGAGAATACAACCAATACTAAGTAAAAAGCTATGGAGAAATCCTTAGCTGATTGCATATTCTCAACGTACCCCCTAAAGGGCAATGTCATTGGTTATTACGGTTCCACCACAAACTGCACCATATTCACCTTGTCGTGTAAAACAATTTTTAACAGGTAAACTCCCGGTGAAGAATGCGTAAGCTTTAATTGTTGGTTCAGGTTACCATCAATAATATCGGTCTCGCCATCCATAACATACCTTCCGGCCATATCGGTTATTGAATATCGGGCAACTCCGTTCTCATTGGCAAAATTGGCTTTTAAAGTGAAAGAACCGCGGTTAGGATTGGGGAAGATGCTGATGTTTTCTGCAGCGGGTTGATAAGTTCCGGTTCCTAAAGTAGGGTCTGGAACATCAGTAATTAAGAATTTTGCAAGAAAGCACTGGTAATAAAAAGTGGCCCCGCCTCCTGAATCAAGAAAACTGCCCGGTGTGGCTATACCGTTGTTGCTGTTGGTATATCCTGCGATATAGACGTTCGCACCGTCAAAGGCGCAGGCACGGGCTTCGTCATCCATAGTGCCCCCATAATAGGTACTCCATAATTCATGACCTATAGAATTAAATTTAGCAAGGAAAGCATCCTGGGCTCCGCCGGCGAATGCTGGCTGCCATGCCCCTGCCGATGTAATCCCCGATGTGCTTGCAGTAAAACCCGTTACGTATACGTTTCCAAGATTATCACAAACTATTCTGCTCATATCTGTATTCTCTGCATCAGGGCCTCCGAAATAGGTCCCCCATATTCTGCGTCCCAGATCGGGATTGAACTTAACAAGGAAGGCATCAGTCATACCGCCTCTTGTCAGTTGAAAACTGCCGGGAGTAGCAATTCCGGTATCGCTGCCGGTAGAGCCAAATACATAAATATAACCGGCATTATCGCAGGTAATGCCACCCATAGATTCCGCATCTGATCCGCCAATATAGGTACCCCAGTCCCTTGCCCCTGCAGAATTGAATTTTGCCAGGAATGCGTCAGTACCTCCACCCAGCGCTGCTTGCTGAACACCAGGCGTGGAAATACCTGTTGGGGAGGAAGTATAGCCGGAAAGATATACGTAATACCCGTCACTGCATGCAATACCTGCGAATTCACTATTGTTTCCTCCATAATAAGTACCCCATTGACGAACGCCCATAGAATCATACTGTACCAGGAAGTCATCATATCCACCGGCTTTGGCAGGCTGGAAGCTGCCGGGGGTAGCTATATTATTGGTACCTGTTGTAAATCCGCCTATATATACATGTCCCAGCAAATCGCAGACAACAGACCCCGGGATTTCAGCTCCGGTACCGCCTAAGTAAGTGCCCCATAATCTAACGCCTGCAGTATTGAATCTTACTACGAAACCATCTTCAAGTCCGCCGCCATAAACAGTCTGTTGAGCGCCTGCTGAGGCAATATTGGTTAAGCTGCTTTGGGTAACTCCTGCTAAATATATATTTACCCCATGATCCCATGCAACTCCCACACCCCAGTCACCACCGGTTCCACCATAATAGGTTCCCCATATCCTGTTTCCGGATGAATCAAATTTAACTAAGAAAGCATCACATCCGCCGCCATAAACATCCTGATAACTGCCAGTTGTTGCCACATTGGTTCCGGTAGGAGCATAGGTCAATCCGCTGGAATAAATATTGCCCGAACCATCGCAGGTAGTTGCATAAATAGTGGTATTATTTGAATCCGGGCCGTAATAGGTCCCCCATTCCAATACCGGGTCTATAATAATATTCCGGTGTTTACCTGTCTCATAATCAATCACGTTATTATTCAGTCTGTATGCTGACTGAATGACAGTTCCATCGGGGCTATAGCAAACAGGCGCATGTTCTGTTATTGTGCCCATTGGTGTTGTGGCAATAATACTTCCTTCGGCATTTATTGACAATGAACTTTGTCCCGAATATTTCAGCCTTATGTCCTTCTTATTCCCCGTCGGACCTACAACAAACTCATACTCCAGTTTATTGTTTTTAAGGTAGATGACCCAATCAATACCTTTATATATATTCTTGTAGGTTATTTTATTGCAGGTATGCGCCAGCGTGCCATTTTCCGGGCAACCTGGCAGGTAATAATTTTCATAATATGCCTCTGGTTCGGAAGCAATCACTTCTGCATTCATATTTGCCCCTTCCAGTTCAACATCCATACGGTATGTTTCAGTTGTGGCTAAGTCTTCATTTAGCGTCGAGACCTCTTTCTCTTCTGCCAACTCCTTTTTTATTTTACCGGGCAGGTCAGGGTATTTTATTTTGGTTTTGGAAAATTGATAGTGCAACCCGCCATTACCAATAAATATATTAATACCCGGTGCGTGCAATGCATACTGAATATCATTTCTCGGCTGATAATGCTGGTCTGTAATCTGGCCCTTATTTTCTATAAAAAACAGGTTGGAAGAATTTGCCGCTATATTCTTAGCATTTGATTGGGTTGATAATACTATTAAGAAAAAGGCGGTAAGCGAAATGAAGAATGATTTTTGATTCATTGTTTTTTTACGAATTTAGCCGGGTAGTTTTTTTAGAATGAGTAAAAATAGGGATTTTTTTTCATTAGTTGAATAATGATAGATATATGATATATTGTATGGTTAATTTGTTTGTAAAGTAATAATATACTCAGAGAAGTGTTTAATGGGATAATTTAGTTTTCTTTATGAAGTAGTACATTTGAGTTTCACAATTGAAACCACCGGATTCTCAGGCTATGAAACGACCATGCTAAAGCTGAAGTTTAGCACACAGAGGAATGAAAATTCCTCCGTTTGCAACATTCAGAAGTTCATGGGAGTTCCATCTGGCAACTAAAAAAACAATTATTTTCAGATGAATAAAATACTTTGCGCATTGGTTCTAATTTTGAATGCAATATTTGCCGGAGCCCAGCAAGTCCGGTCAGCTAATTCCATAAAAATTTACCATGAATTATCACAACTCAGTCATCTTGTAAATGTATTGTATGTAGCAGCTCATCCTGATGATGAAAATACCAGGTTGCTGGCATGGCTCGTTAATAATAAAGACATTCATACAGCCTACCTTTCACTAACCAGGGGAGATGGCGGACAAAATATACTGGGCAGCGAACAGGGAGAAGCGCTTGGACTAATCCGTACTCACGAGCTTATTGAGGCACGTAAACTCGACGGGGCAGAACAGTTTTTTACACGTGCTATTGATTTCGGTTTTTCAAAGACACATGAAGAAACTTTTAAGCATTGGCCACAAGAGCTGCTGGTTAATGATGTTGTAGCAGTTATGCTCAGGTTCAGGCCGGATGTGGTGATCCTGAGGTTTCCGCCGGATACAAGAGCGGGGCACGGGCAACACGCAGCATCTTCAATAATTGGCACCCAGGCATTCAAACAAACCAGTAATAAGGTACAATCCGGAAGTGTAATAAATTATCCGTATAACTGGCATGCTAAGAGGTTATTGCTGAACACCTATAAATTTGGGGACCGGAATACAACGTCTGAAGACCAGTTTAAACTGCCGGTGGGAGAATACCTTCCGGCAATGGGAATAGGGTGTGGGGAGCTTGCAGGCCAAAGCCGCAGCATTCATAAGAGCCAGGGTGCAGGTACACCAAGCGTTCCGGGTTTGCAAACTGAGTATTTTAAGCTGGTGGACGGCGATAGTCTTTCCCAATCCCTGTTCGATGGAATAGATATTACATGGGCCAGAGTAGGAAGGGTTGATATTGCAGAAGACCTGAAAGTGATCATAAGCCATTTCGACTTCCTGCACCCTGATGCCAGCCTGCCTGCGCTGCTTGGTTTGCGGAGGAAAGTAGATTCAGTTCAGGATCCATACTGGCGTAATCAGAAACTGGAAGAACTGGACAAAATCATAATTGACTGCGCCGGTATTATGGCTGAGTTATATGCCAAACAGCCACAGACAGTATGTGGCGCCGTAATGCCTTTTACCTTGCATGTTATAGCACGTTCGCACACACCTGTTACACTTAGCTCCATACAATGGGGAAATACTGATACCATAACTAATATGCTTCTGCCACTTGATACTTTGTTAACATTTGAACACACTATAGGCATTCCGGCAGCTACACCATTAACCCAGCCATACTGGCTTTCCTTCCCACACCTGGCAGGCGCTGACCTGTATTCAGTTCCGGATGACAGCCTGTTAGGATTACCAGAGACACCCGCAGGGCTTTTTGGACATCTTAAACTAAACGTTGGGGGAACAGAACTAATAATAAAAATTCCGCTTTCCTATAAAAAACTGGATCCTGTGAAAGGTGATATTGTAGAGCAATTGCGCATTGTGCCCGATGCTATAGTAGCATTCAATAACAGCCTGCTGGTAACTGCCCGCGATGGTTCGGTGCATGCTGAAGTGCGCATCCATGCCTATAAAGACCTGAAAGACGCAACACTTACTATTTCCGGACAAACTACAGTCGCTGCTTTTCCCGGACTTAATTTAATTGTTTCAACAGATACCGTTATTACCATTAATATTCCGCCACAGGTTTCGTTGCAGCAGGGGGAGGGTGATTTCTACCTTTATGCCAGGCTGACCTCAGGAGGGAATGAATACAGCTTATCCCAGCATATTATTCAATACAACCACTTGCCCACACTTCAATATTTTACCGATCCTTATGCCAAAGTACTCAGAGATAACTGGAAGTGCACCGTAAAACGAATTGGCTACATTGAGGGCGCAGGGGATTTCATTCCCACATTCCTGCGGGAGGCCGGCCTTGACGTAGATATTCTTAAAGAAGGTGATCTGACGAATGCCGCCAACCTGAAAAAGTATGATGCTATCATTACAGGAATCCGCGCGGTGAATGTGGAAAAACGTATGGCTTACTGGTTACCAGTATTGTTTCAGTATGCGCAAAACGGTGGCACATTGGTCATGCAGTATAACACACAGCAAGACCTGGCAACTACAAAACTTGGCCCTTATCCGTTCTCTCTATCCAGCGACCGGGTTACCGAAGAAGATGCAAAAGTTGATTTTGTTGATCCGCAGCATCGGCTGCTCAACTACCCGAATAAGATCACTGATAATGACTTTACAGGCTGGGTGCAGGAACGTGGTCTTTACTTCACTACCAAATGGGATGACCAGTACAAACCCCTGTTCTCTATGCACGATGCAGGGGAACAACCCCTCACCGGGGGGACACTGTATGCAAAAACCGGTAAAGGACACTATATCTATACTTCACTTTCTTTCTCCCGCCAGGTACCCGCAGGTAATAAAGGCGCGATAAGACTGTTAATGAATATGCTGAGTATAGGGAAATAGTTGTTGAGATTTTTGGACAAGTTAGAATCAACTGTTTGCAGGGCATAATTATTTATTTTTATTCAATGAAATTCACGGAAAAAGTAGGTGTTGTTTTATGCCTGATAGGCATTAGCATGCGGTTGCTGAACATTACCGGTGGTACTCTGTTTGTGTTTCTGTCCTTGCTGGTGCTGGCGTGTATGTACCTGTTTCTGGGCTTCATTTTTTACAACGATATCAGGTTGCGGAATTTGTTCAAAAAGGTAAGCTATTCAAATGTTGATGCAGGAAAAATTTTTATTGGAATATTAACCGGCATCCTGCATTTCATTATGCTCAGTGGAATAAATTTCAGAGTACTAAACTGGCCGGCTCATTTTATTTTGTTATGTGCCGGGTTCCTGCTTACTTTCATCTATACCATCATCATCCTGATTCTTCATGTGAACAGGCCGGGTACATTGTACTTTAATATTTTGGTCCGGTCGGCAATTATGCTAGTGCTTGCCCTTGTGCTGATATTGGCTCCCGGCCTGCATTTCGAACGAAACATGCAACCTGATTATAAGCAAAAAACATCGCTGTGAAAACTCCCGGTTCCCTGGCGCCAATAGTGAAATATTGTTCCGTTGCTATTTATTTGTAACAAAGTTAAACTTGGTAAAGGATAAATGTGTGAATTGTATTGTGAAAGCGAAATAGATAACTGTCGTGGTGAGCCGTGCCGAACCATGACTGTTCAGCATATATCCTTAGATTGATCATTGCTATGAAGTAACAAATTTATCCCTTGTGGACTATGGTATTGAGCATATGGGTGTAATGTCCTGATGTTTTTTATATATCTTTGAATCATCCTCAAAACAATGTCGCATCACAAGAACCATAAGTTTATTTTCTATTGGGATATTTTCATTTCCCTGTTGGCCACATTTGCAGCCATCGAGATTCCTTTCGGATTGGTCATGCATTATAATACTCCCATTTGGCTCAGGTGTGTTGACCAAATGGTGACTATCTGTTTTATCCTTGATATTTATATCCGGTTCCGCAGCCCGGTGCATCATGGCAAACCTCCTCATCATAGCGGTGCTGAAAGAAAAAAATACCTGAAAGGCTGGTTGCTAATAGACATTCTTGCCTCCATTCCGTTCGACATTTTTGTTCTTATGATCGGTAATAATACCGGCCTCAGCGCCTTGCGCCTCTTCAGGCTTCTGAAGGTGCTGCGCATAATCAGTTTCCGGTCAGTGTGGCTCAACAGCATCAACTCTAACCCCGTTTTTGTGCGGCTTAGTTTCTTCTTCTACTTCCTGGGACTTACGGCTCACTGGGCCTCTTGCGGCTGGCTGGCAATACGCGGGCTTCATTATCCCCTTGTTCCTGCTGAAGCTTATGTAGGCAGGCTCAACGAATATGTAAGGGCGCTGTACTGGAGCGTTACTACCATAACTACTATCGGCTATGGCGATATTACCCCCGACAAAACCAAGAGTATGCAAATGCTCTTTACCATGGGAGTACAATTAATCGGAGCAGGCGCTTATGGCTACATTATTGGAAATATAGCAAATATGCTTACCAATATTGACATGGCCAAGGCACGGCACCAGGAGCGGGTGGACCGCATGAATAGCTTCATGAAATCCAAAAAAATACCTCAGCACTTACAGGAGCAGGTGTACCAGTATTACAATTACCTGTGGGAAACCCGTAAGGGATATAACGACGAAACCATATTATCTGAGTTGCCCGAATCATTCCGGTTCGAATTTGCTATGTTGCTCAACCGCAGCATCATTGAAAAAGTACCTCTGTTCAAGGGCGCCGACCAAAACCTGGTACGTGAGGTCATCTTCAAACTACGTCCCTGTATTTATATTCCCGGAGATGCTATCTGTGTTTCGGGAGAAATAGGTGATAAAATGTACTTCATCAACAAGGGGTCAGTAGAGGTAACATCGCAGGATGGCAAACAGGTATATGCGGTATTAAAGGAAGGTGATTTCTTCGGGGAGATAGCCCTGCTCATGAAGCAGCCACGCAACGCCACTATTCGCGCAAGCGACTATTGCGACCTGTACTCACTCGACAAAGAATCATTTGATGACGTTGTTACCAACTATCCTGCTTTCGAAAAGCATATCAAGAACATGGCCAAAGAAAGGATGCAGTGATTTTTAGTCGTAAGTTGTGAGTCGTAAGTTATAAGTCAAAAGTTGGGCATTGGTAACTAAGTAATGATAGTAGAATCAAGTGTTTCCGTTGCTTTTTTGCATCAAATAAACGATGAATACTACAATTTTGGCAGCTTATTTAGTATCCGGTTTTCTATAAAAACCAGTGAAATATATCATTACTTAGTTACCAATGCCCGAATTTGCAACCTTTGGTATCTGAGTATAAGCGGGATGTATAGGATAAGTCGGCTGAGCCTGATTTCCGGGACCAAACGATCAATGTTGAAAAAACAGATAGGTGCCAAATTATTTAGTATATTATCCAATAAGGTATTTTTACTGTACTTTACACATTCACTTATATTGAATGAAAATTATGAAAAAGCAAAAAGAAATTAAATCGAAAAAAATAAAAGAGAGTGCCGGCTTATCTGACTCCTCAAAAAAGGCAAACAAAATAACAATTGAAAATCATAAAAGTGCAGCAGCTCATCATGAAGCGGCAGCAAAATATCACCTTGAAGCGGCAAAACAGTATGAAGCAGGTGATCAGGGAAAGGCAGCCTATTACTCAATTCTTGCTCACGGCCACCATGCTATTGCAGGTGAATTTCTGAGCGATGATGCAAAGCACCATGCTCAGGAATTGAAGGAAATAAACTACCATAAGTAATTGATTTTTCATTCTCCTTACCGGTGATGTCTGTTAGTATACCCTAAGGGCCGGATAACAAAGTTAAAGCCTATACTGGCTTGGGAGATACTTTTGACTTTGTTGTTCGGATTATTAATTTGCAATTAAGTCAACTCGATATTGTCTGGTCTAAACTTTACACAGCGTTGATTTTATTGGGTTACTCACTTATAGGTTTTGACTTTTCCCTTTTGACTTAACATTAATATTCAAAAATTATATTGTCTACAGTAGCGCCAAGACTCAGTAGAATGTTTCTAAGATCTGTTACAAAAGTTTCTGGTCCGCAGACGTAAAAGTGCTGTTTGAAATTTTTGATGTGGTCAATTAAAAAGTTACGGTCAATTCTTTTTTCAATAAATCCAACAACATTTTCGCGTGTATACACCATAATAAAATTATCCTTCAGCATGGTGTGTAAACTTTCTTCCATAATTACATCTTCCGATGTTTTGTTTGAATATATCAGCATGTTTCCATGTGCACGCTTATGTTTATACAAGTAGCGAAAGATGGATAGAAATGGAGTAATGCCTGAACCTGCTGAAATAAAAACCCCGTTTTCTTTAAACTGAATAGCGCCGAAGATATCATGTAGTATCAATTCATCTCCCTGGTTAATGCTTTCAATCTTTTTAGTAACTCCATTATGATCACGGTATATTTTGATCATAAACTCCAGGTAGTTATCATCAGGTAAATTGGTAAAAGTAAATGGACGTAACTCATTTTTCCACTCAGGTAAATTTATTGAAACGTTTACAGATTGTCCGGGTATGAAAGTATAATCCGGTGGTTTTTCCAGAACAAAACGCTTCACATCATGTGTAATATAACTCGTTTCAAGAACCTTTAAAATAATATGCGGATAGAGTTGAGCTGTTTTATTTTGTTCAGGAAATTCATTTAAAAGATTGGTTGCTTCATTTTGCTTTTTATCTTCCATTACAATGGGGTATTAATTTCATATTCAACATTAATAAGCAAATATACTCCATGTATGTCGCTTCTCATGTAAAAACAACAAAAAACTATTATAGCGCAAGAATAATACATTAAAAAATTACTGCGCTTTTTATATGGGAATCTTAGAATGAGAACAATGAAAAAGGGCAATGCTGATTAACTAAAATCTAATAATTTAAGGCACTAACATACCACTTTACACCAAAAATAGCAATTCTTATTTTTGATATATAGTATATATGAAATACCTAAAAAAGTTTGAAACTTTCGTAAATAACACCAGTTGGGGTGATTCCGTTGTAGGCGGCATCGTTAATGACATTATTGGAGTAAAATCGGACGATGATTCCGAAGATAAACCTGAAACCGACAAGCCGTTCACAAACGCTCAAAGTAAGCCCGAAGAAGATACTAAGCCAGAAAGTGAGCCTGAAAGCAATAATAATGCTGAAAGCGAACCTGAAACCGACAAGTAGTTTTTAAAAATCTAAAAAATCACTTACAGTTACACCTAAAATTTCAGCAATTTTCCTCAACAATAAAATTGAGGGATTAGTGTTACCTGCCTCAATTCTACTCATGCTTTGCTTTTCTATATCGCATGAGTAACCGAGTTCAACCTGTTTTATATGCTTCTCTTTGCGTATTGTTTTGATACGCTTACCTAAATTTTTCAAATATTCCGCTTCTACTTTATCTCTCTTATACATTGAAAGAAAAGTGGAAAAAATTGTTTCAAATAAGTAAACATTATTGCTGACTTTTATTATCTTAGCCGCATCTCTAACAATCAAAAAACTTATCTATGGCAAAGTATCAATGTCAAGTATGCGGCAGAACTAACAATTCAAACAGTCAAGGTGCTTACTTCTGTAAAGACGGTAAGAGCAACTGTATCTGGCGAAAAATTGAACGTTACATCAGGCAAATCGTTCAATGGTAAAACGAAGAAGTAGCGGCTATATAGGTCGCTACTTCTCTATTTTCAATATTATGTGGCTAATTCAAAAAGATGAACAAATAATATGCTCATGCGGCAATGATACTTTCATTTCTATGGGCGATAATTTCGGCTTCACTACGGTTGAATGTATAAAGTGTGGTATTAGAAATTCAATAGTAGATAGTCATTTATCTGCTGAGAAATTATTAAGTTCGCATGGCGAAGACTTTTGTAAAGTATTCGGAAGGGTAATAGAAAAGCAAACAATTATTACGGATGGCTACTTAATCGTGAATTATCTTGTGTTTACTGAATTTGATACGAAAGTTATTATATCGGCTAAAGATAGATTAGACAGAATAATAATGGCAAAAGACGATGCTATACGGAAAGAGTTTTACAAAAAGGCGGGAATATTGAAAGTTGAAGAAGAAATAATTAACTGGGCGTATATACAACAAAAGACATTTCACATGCTATAATAGGCATGAGAAAGATTAAACACTGGATACAAACAACATTACTTTATTTACTAAATAAATTGAATATGCCGTATAATCACGAAGATATACAACTGGTGACAAATTTTGTAAATGCTAAATTTGTGGGTCGTTTAAGGGTTAATGTTACATATATTGATGTATTGTCATATAATAATCCGAATGAGATTTCGCTGAATTATAATCTTGAAACGGAAAAAGGTATATTTTATTTGAATATAAAATATAATAAAAGGAATCAAACTATAACTTTATATTCAACAGGAAATGACGCAATATCTTTACTGGATTTAGGGACAATGGCTCCGAATTTTATTGCCCCGTATATGTCTTTTGAACAAGACAAAGGGAACGCTTTACGGGATGTTTTTCTCGGACTTAATTAAAATTGTGGATAAGTTTTTTTAGAATTCTTTGTTTTGGTGTAAAATTCGTCTTATCTTTGTGGTATGTTAGAATTGAAACCGTTTAAAAGCATACTGGATTTACTTAAAGCATTTCCGACAGAACAAATCTGTATATCTCATCTGGAAACATTACGCTGGAATGGTAATGTTATATCGCCGTTTGATGCTCATTCAAAAGTATATAAATGTGCTGGCAATAAATACAAGTGTAAGAATAGCGGTAAATATTTCAATGTACTAACAGGAACTATCTTTGAAAATACTAAGATACCGCTACAAACATGGTTTCTTGCTATCTACTTATTCACTACGCATAAGAAAGGTATCAGTAGTTATATAATGGCTACTGAACTTAATATTACACAAAAAAGTAGTTGGTTCTTATTATCTCGCATACGCTACGCAATGGAGCATGAAAATTTCTTAATGAATTTTGACGGCACTATTGAATTAGACGAAACTTATGTAGGTGGTAAAAATGGTAACAGGCATAAAGACAAGAAAATAAAGGGTTCACAGGGTAGAAGTGGCGAAGATAAGCAACCCGTATTTGGTATGTTTAAAGATGAAATTTCGGAAGTAATTTATAGGGATAACAAAAATAATGCTGATTTGAAACCTGTAAGTGAAAAGATAGTTTATGAGCAGGCAATAGTGAGAATGGAAGTTGTAGATAATGTAAAAGGTGAAACGATATTGCCGTTTGTATTTAATAATGTAGAAGCAGGCTCAATAGTGGTTACAGACGAATTTGGTGTGTATAAAAATCTCAATAAAGATTATCAACATGAGGTAGTATATCATAGACTGCGTAATTATGTAACTTGCGATGGTTATACAAGTAATCGTATTGAAGGGGTGTGGAATATTTTAAAGAAAACATGGGGCACTACTTATATGGGTCGTGTAACGGAAAAGCATTTACACAGGTATTGTAGGGAGGTAGAATATAGATTTAATACAAGGCATTTAGAAACAGCGGAAAGGTTCAATGTAGTATTAACTGGATGTGGTAGGAGATTACGTTATGTAGATTTGAAAAACAATTTGTGATATGAATAATATAAGACGAAATAAGAAGGTATATGATTACTTACAGCAGCAGGTAAAAAGGCTGGACTGGAAGATGTCTATTACAGATATTTTCAGTCAGTTTGTATTTTCAAATTTATCTGTTGTGGATAGCAAAGAAGTATATGAACTGGTAATCAATGTTATTGACCAGTCAGCATTAGATAATGATGCTGTGCTAATGGAAACACTGAAATTAATAGGTTTGATGGAAGTGTGTGTAACAGAAGATGAATTAAGGTTATTATTGAATAGGCGTAGCGAAATAAAATACGGTAAGGATTTAACAGACTTTGATAAAATACTAACGGCTATAATGACTGTGCCGAATAAAGAGAAAGATATAATTTGAAAGGAAAATTAAACTTTTCTTGTTACAAGAAATATAAAAGGAAACGACAGATTACAGTTGGTCGTTTCCTATATATTTGAATAGTGTAATATACAGAACATTGCTATGATAATCAAAACTAATATTATTTGGTTTTTGAGTTGTTGCTTTTGATATTTAGTCATATTAATTGTTTGGGGTTATATAGTTCGGTGTAAAGTGGTATGTTAGTGCCTAATTTAATTGTTAATTAGTATTGCTTAAAAAATTGCCCGAAAAATTTGTTTATGTATCTAAAGCCATTACCTTCAAACAATTAATCACAAAAAACACAGAAATACTTATGAAAAGAATCTTCACATTCGCAGCTATAGCTTTGCTTGGATTAGCTGCATTCTCTGGCTGCGGCAAAAAGAGCAGCAGTCCCAGTTACTCCATGCATGCCAGTATTGGTGGCACTGCTTTTAACGTAACTAATGTTTATGCCGTTATTACAGGCAGTATATTGTCTATTACCGGTAGTAGCGGCACAACCTCTACTGCTACACCTCCGTATTTTGGCATAACTATTTATAATTATACCAGCCCCACTACCTATACGGTTGATAGTACTGCAACAACGCCAACAGTTGCAGGTACATATGCTCCGACCTCAGCTCCGGCTGATATGAAGGCAGCCAGTTCAGGTTCTGTTGTTATTTCTTCAGCTTCAACCGCAACAATTTCCGGAACTTTCAGTTTTAAAATGACGGATGGAACCGTAATTAGCGGTGGAACATTTACGGCTAAGAGGCTATAATATTCAGGTTGTAAATTTCAGAAAATCCCGGCCGCTTTGGCAGCCGGGATTTTTTTTTATATGCTTTTGCAGGATTGACAAATAGAACCGACGGTTGTCTCTTAAAGGAAAGGTTTTGAGGTCGGGCGTGGCAGAGAGAGAAGTAATTGCGACAGCTTGGTAAAGATTTTATAATGTGCACCGGAGAAACTTGCCTGCCGGCAGGTTTGTGCATTGGTCAATAAGAGCTTTGCGGCCTTAACAACGCAACTAGAGTATTATAAAATGACATAAAATAGCGCCTTATTTATCTGCTACTGGGTTAATTTGGTGATTCGTTTTGTCAATAACTTTTTGCCAGTGTTATCAAAGAGCGACAAAGTATAAATGCCATTGGGCAGAAAACTCATATCTACTTCGGTGGTATTTTCAAATATCCTGATCAGCTTACCGTCTGCCGCTGACAGTCGGACTGTGATATCTTCGCACCACAAGATATTGACAACAGACGCCGCGGGGTTTGGAAATACTTTGATATCATCTACAGTACAATCTGTGATGACCATAGCCGGACAAGTAAATGAACAGTCAAAGGAATTGGTAACGATGACTGAAAAAGTGCCGGTTCCGGAATAAGTATAGGTATTAACTGTGGCGCCGGGTATAGGTGCGCCATTCAATGTCCATTGATAAAAGGCATATCCGGAAGGTACGGAAAGCACATGGCCGTTCCTGGTAATTAACAGGCCAATTGGTATGGGTTCTATGGTAATCCGGCGGGTTGCAACCGTTGTACCGCAACTGTTGGTGACACTATAGCTTAGCATATCGGTACCGGCTGAAACCCCGGTTACGATTACTGAACCTTTAATGACAGCGTACTGATTTTCAATGCTCCATGTGCCACCAGTTACCAAATCACTTAATGTAACACTATCGCCAGCGCAAAGGGTGGAATCGCCTGAAATTGTTCCGGCAACCGGCAGCGGGTTTACTGTAATTTGTTTTAATGCATCGGCCGAACCGCAGGCATTTGAAACGGTATAGATAATAGAATCCGTGCCCGGCGACATACCAGTTACAACACCTGAAGTGCTGCCAATGGTGGTGATTAGAGAAGTGACACTGGTCCATAAACCTCCGGGTGTTGGATCCGTTAAGGTTATGTTCTGACCTGCACACACCACAGAAAGACCGGCAATAGCAGCGACAGAAGGTTTCGTTTCAATGGTTAACAAGTGGTATGCCAAAACAGTGCCGCATGAATTGGTGACTGAATAGAAAATGGTGTCGGTGCCTGTATTCACCGGTAATATTTTCACACCGGATGTTACAGAAACCATTGTAACAATATTGTTGCTTTGACGCCAGACACCACCAGTGGCTGTGTTTGCCAGCATTGCAGAATCACCGAGGCATAAATTTGATGGACCGGTAATAACACCTGCATCAGGCAACGGATTTACAATCACCCTGTGGACTGATTTTGAAAAGCAGGCAGCGTTGGAGTTCAGGTAAACAATGGTATCCACACCTGGCATAACGCCTGTAACAACTCCGGATGCAGTAACAGTGGCAAAGGTATTATTACTACCCCATGCCCCACCCGATGCAGTATCTGTGAGGGTAATCGAACTGCTTACGCATACACTGTCGGGACCAGTAATTGTGCCTGTGAAGGGGAAAGGATATACTGTAACCGTTTTGGTAGCAGCAATAGTTCCGCAAACATTGGTTACTGCATAACTGATGACCGCGGTACCGGTGGATACCCCGGTTACTACTCCGCCTGAAACGGTGGCATTGGCATTACTGCTCACCCACACACCGCCAATTGCAGTGTCGAGCAGGGTAATTGACTCGCCGGTACATAAAACCGAAGGCCCGGTTATTACCCCGGCTGTAGGGAAAACCTGTATAGTAACCAGCGTATCTGTACTACATCCGGTAGGCAATGTATAAGTAATATGAGTTGTGCCAACAGCTAACCCTGATACCACACCGGATAAAGAACCGATGGTTGCAATACCGGTACCTGAGGCAGACCATGTGCCACCGGCGGCAGTATCAATAAGTGTAGCAGATGAACCGATGCAAAGATGCATAGGTCCGGAAATCGGCCCCGGTAAAGGGTTTATTGTCAGTGGGGTTGTGGCAGAACAACCTCCGGGCAAAGTATAAGTAATAGTTGCAATGCCTGGTGCAAATGCTGTGATCCTGCCTGTACCTAACCCGAGATTGGTAATTGTAACCAGCGTGCTGCTATAGGAACCTGTAGAATCTATGTCATGTACGGTAATGGTATCTACCCAGGCGCAGATGTTGCTTAGGCCTGTGATAGCGGGCACAACTATTACTGTTACCAGGTATGCAGATGCGCAACCAGTAGACAAAGTATAACTAATTGTAGCTGCACCTCCGGAAGCGCCTGATACTACCCCGCCGGTACTTACAGTTGCAACCGCAGTATTGTCGCTGTACCACACGCCGCCTGTTGTCAGATCACTTAATGCTGATGCACCACCTAAGCAAATATTTGACGGCCCGGAAATGGAGGCGGGCAAGGGGTTAACGGTGAGCACTACAGAGATGACACAACCACCGCCAAGAGAATACATTATATCTGTATTACCTGAAGCATAGGCGGTAACGATACCAGATGAGGAACCAATAACCGCTACCGTATTATTACTGCTGGTCCATACACCACCACCGGCGGCATCAGTTAATGTTATAGCTGAACTTACGCAAACCGTGCCGGGACCTGAAATTGATGGCGGAAGGGCATTTACAGAAATTATTTTGAGAACAGAGCAGCCACCTGCATTATAACTTATGCTGGCAGCGCCAATTCCCATACCTGTTACCAATCCGGATAGTGAGCCTACTGTGGCTACGCCTGTATTACTGCTGGTCCATGTGCCACCTGTAACAATATCGGTATAAGGTATTGTGCCGCCAATACATATAAATGAGCCCCCGGAAATAGTACCGGGCGCGGTATTGATCGTTACAGTAGTCACAACCTGGCAGCCTGCTGCTGATGTATAGATTATATTGGCTACCCCACCGGATATACCAACAACAATACCTGTTAAGGATCCTACTGTGGCAACGAGTGTGTTGCTGCTGGTCCAGATACCACCTGTGGGTGAACTTGACAACACGGAGGTAACTCCAACGCAAATATGGGTGTTGCCGGTGATTGGGGCAGGCAATGGATTAACAGTAATAGTCTTTTTTACAGAACAGCCCCCTACCGAATAAATAATGGTATCTGTTCCCGTGGTCAATCCGGTAATAATGCCTGAGGCAGAACCAACAGACACAAAACCGGTGAGTACAGAACTCCATGTACCTAAAGGTGTAACATCTGCAAGGTATAAGTTTGATCCTGCACAAACACCTGAACCACCTGTGATTGGAGCAGGAGCAGGACTTACTGTAACTGATTTAGTAACCGTACAACCGGCTCCCAGAGAATAAGTGATTGTCGTCACACCGAAAGCTATCCCGGAAACTATTCCGGAACCCGAACCAACAGTTGCAACCGCAATATTACTACTGGTCCAGACGCCTCCTGCTGAGGCATCGGTATAAGGTGTTGTAGAGCCAATACAAATTACTGATGCACCGGAAATTGTAGATGGCAGCGAATTTACAACAATATTCCTGGTAACTGTCCCGCTGCAACCCATGCTACTTGTGGCAGTCAGGGTTACCGGATAAGTGCCGGAAGTTGTATAAGTAAAAGAAGGTGATGATAAAGTGCTGGTATAACCTGGCCCAAAAGTCCATAACCAACTGGTGATGGGGGAAATACTACCGGATGTTGTATCGTGGAAAGTAATCGGATTACCCTGGCAAACCGGAATGGGTGTGGCTATGAACCCGACCGCAAGATGGCCGATTTTAATAGTGTCTGCTCCAATACTGAAATTAGTACAGCCGAAACTATCCGTAAGGATGAGCTTTGGAACAAAAGCTCCGGAACTCAAATAGGTATGTGAAATCGTATCTATGGTTGTGGGAGGAGAGGTAACGCCATCGCTGAAATCCCAGATAACTGTGGCCACACTACTGAAAGTGCCATGAAAATGAACCGGCAACGGAGAACAACCTGTAACCGGAGCACAGGTAAAGGCGCCGGAATATCCGAAAAGATTAACATGGCCAATTGCAGTGTCGGAGCAGGATAAAGCGTTAATAGCGAGCAATTTTACCCTGTAGTAACCCGGCGTAATGTAAACGTCGCTTGGATTTGTGACAGAAGAAGATGTGCCATCGCCGAAAGTCCAGAATGTGGTCGTCGCTCCGATGCTTGTATTGGTGAAGTGGACACTGAAGGGAGAACAAACCGCGAATGAATCTGACATGGTAAAAGAAGGTATCGGTAATGGCTTAACCAGAATGTAACTGGTTTTAGTGAGCGTATCCGTGCAGCCTAATGCACTGTAAACGACCAACGTCACCGAATAAGTGCCGGGGGTATTATAAAAATGGGTTGGAGAGGTGGCTGTGGAGGTATCTCCATCGCCAAACATCCACAGGGAACCGATAATTGATGAAGAACTATTAATAAAATGCACGCTCCTGTGATTACAGATACTGAGTGTTGCTGCGGAAAAAGCCGCCGTCGGCCTTGTGACTACAGGATGGGTATGGCTGACCAGGGTATCCATGCATCCGATATTGTCGGTTATGATCTCTTTTACGTTATAGGTTCCCGCAAGGCTATAGGCGTGCGTTATTGAAGGAACGCCTGAAGATGCAGTAGTCCCATCTCCAAACGACCAATAATAACCGGCTAATGTACTGCCCGGCGTTGGCGTGCTGTGATCAGTAAAGACAACGGGCAATGGTGCGCACCCGGAAACAGGAGCCATGCTGAAACTATCCACAGGTTTGGCAACCAATATATTCATAGACAGGGAATCGTTGCAGCCCTGGTTATCCGTAATAACAACCATAGCCGTCCGGTTGCCCGTGGAATGATAATTATGGCTAACAGTGTCAAAACCATAGGTAGAAACTAAAGAATCAGTCAATATTCCATCATAATACCACCGGTATTTTGTTGCCCAGGAGAAAGTGACACCTGGAGCTTCCGTAACGGCAATACTAAAGGTATCCATAACATCCCTGCATACATTTGCACGACTGGCAAGAAAGGTTGCATGCAGTGGGCTCATATCCAAATGCAAAATGCCTGTATCCCTGCAACCGGAAGCTGCATTCCAGGTAGTAAGGGTAACAGTGTAAGCAGATGCCGAGGAGTAAGTATGTATGGGATTAAATGCGGTGGATGTTGCACCATCTCCGAATTGCCAGAGATGGGAATCATCACCAAAGGAAGCATCGGAAAAAGACATCTTATTTCTCGGATAACAATCAAAATTGTAATGTATCACAGCACTTGGCGAATCAACGGTGTCATGCATCAAATAGATACTACTCGGACATCCATTATAATAGGTCCAGAACTGGGGAGTATAAAATCCCGGAGTTGTATAAACGTGAACAGGATTGAGTCCGGTATCGCCGTTGGAGTCTCCAAAATCCCACTTCATATCATTGAAAACTCCGGTAGCAGTAGCATTAAAATGAACCGGCACTCCTGCACATTCATGGGTTGGATGTAAGGTAAAAGAAGGAGTAGGAGGCGGAGCGCCCACTTTTACAGTGTTAGTAGCATTTTGAGAACATCCGTTCGATGAGGTAATATGGCAACTAAGGGTATATACACCGCCAACTACACTGTAGATATGCGTTGGAGAAGGAGATAGAGATGTAGGAGACCCATCACCAAAATTCCAGGAATAACTTGCGATACTATAAGGATAAGGAAATGACCCCATCGAGAATGGATTAGGGTAACCAAATTGCCACCAGGGGCCACCTGCAAAGGGGGAGTAAATTTGAGAATAAAGCGTTGGAATCGGGAATATATAGAGCGGCGCACAGCCGTACATCACGCCATCAATGCGAAATGTGAAGGAATTGGTAGTATCTCTTTTCCCTACGGTATCTTTACAGCCAAAGCTATTGGTTATTACCATAGTAATAGAATCTATCTCACCTACAATATCAGTACCAAAGGGTACGATACGCACGGGTGTCGTGTGGCTTAAAACAGATCCCGACCCAAGTGATCCGTAAATAAGGGAAAACCAGTTAACAGTGCTTCCAGAAGGGATAGTTGCAGTATAGGTACGCAGCCTGGGCGGCGGACAAGGTGCGGTGGGTGTAATGGTAAAACTACCTGTAGGATGTGAAATGGTAACCGGATGAGTTATTGTATCATAACAGGTTCCGTCATAAATTACAAGTCTCACTGTATAGGTTCCGGCAGTTGCATAAGCATGGGTGCCGTCTTCGTCCGTGGCTGTGCCGCCATCACCAAAGTCCCACGAGCTTGCTATGTGCGTTGTGCTGGTATTGATGAAGGTTGCCGGGGAATTAACACAAACTGTGGAGACAGGGGTAAATGAAGCTGCAAGATTACCAACAGTCATATACCCTGGCAGAGCAAGGCTGTCAATACAGCCATGCCCGTCCGTCACTCTTAGTGTGACGTCAAATGTTCCGGAAGAAGTATAATTATGGGTGGGGTTTGTTAATACTGAAGTACCGCCATCACCAAATCTCCAGAGATAGATGAAAGGCCCTATCCCTATTGTAGTATTTGAGAAAGTTGCCAGTGATGGCGCATTGCATAAATAAACGCTTGCAGCAGAAAAACCAACTGATGCCGGTGTATTTACATGAATATAGGATGGCCTGCTTAAGGAGTTAATACACCCTTTACCATTTGTAGCAAATAAAGTAACATTATAATCTCCCGGCGTTCCATAAGCATGAACCGGAGAAGTCGCTGAACTTGTCAACCCATCACCGAAATTCCAGTTATAGGTTAATCCACCCCATGACCCTGGTATGGTAGTACTGGTAAATGTTACAGAATTACCAGGGCATAAAGTAGTAGCGCTTCCGGTAAAATTAACGGTGGGTAATGCATATACGTGTATGGTGGCAGTATGCGTATTACTCAGTGAACCATTATGGGCAACTAATGTAATGGTATAAACTCCAGCCGTAAGATAGGAACCCGAAACATCGGTGAGAGTAGTTGTAGTACCATTCCCCAGATCCCATGAATAGCTGGTGGCTCCGGTTGAAGTGTTAGTAAAATGGATAACCATTGGGGCGCAGCCTGCAGTATCGCTAAGGGTAAAATTTGCAGTTACCTGGCCACGGGCAAAAAAGGAGCAGGAAATAAGCGCAAATAAAAATAGGATTTTAGCAGTAGAATTGAGCATAGGTAAATTTTAGGTTCTGTTTTGTATTTTATAAGGTAACCGGTTACATAGAATTTACATGACCCATGCACATGAGTTGAACTACCTGCAATTTCCCGGCAATCAGTTATGATAAAAGTACAAATAATTTAAAACAATAAAAATTTTATCTGATAATAAAAAACGGAAATATTTAGTTTCTTCACAACGGGGAACGGTGGAGGAGTGAAATAGTAACAGCTTTGGGTCCGGGCTTTATTATTGCCATCACAATCCGTTGCCACGCTCGCTTGTACGTTCGGGGGTTTATTGTACCTGCCCTTCATATAACCACATAATTTCCTTAACCCACATTGCTTTTACTCTCCGTCCCCGCCGTGTCTCTCCATAGCCAAGCTTGTGTGTTGACGGAGTACTCTCGGCGGCATCAGGGTACTGTAGTTGATATTTACCTCTTAGTTCCATACAATTATTTTTCTATTAACCTACTGGAATACTAATTTTCGTTTATCCAGTCGTTTGTATTCATTACTTCATATATCCCCTGTTTTCCAGTTAAATAGTAACCCGCAGAGCTATGCACATAATCACCAGGCTCTTTAACAAGGCTCCAATTTTTTACCACCGGATTTGAGTGCATATAATCCATCTTTGTGACCGGAAAGCTTGCAAAAGGCATAAAAATATTGATTGCAAGAGTGTCAAAAATAACAGAACCAATACGGAAAAGCAGAAAATTCAAACGGGAACATAAGGCTAAAGGAAATACTACATGACCCAAAAACCAGTGTAAATGCCTTAAGTCAATGATATTGCCTAAAGGAACAGGGGTTTCAGATTTTTATATTTTCACTCCCACCGTAAGTGCCACATTATTAATGCTATAATTGATCTTAGCTGTAGGTACAGTTGCGGGCAGACCGGAAACTACGTTGCTATAATCTGCCACATATGGTTGTTCATAACCCTTGTACATACTGTGAACAAGACCCAGGTCGGTAAAAAAATGTTTGAACCTGAAACCTAATCCGCAACTAAGGTCAATACGTTCAGTAGTATAGGAAGCTGGCGTTGCAGATTTACCTGTTTCAGAATAAGCATCGCCATAATACCCAAAGCCAGCCCTTGCCATGAAGTACTTTGCAAATCTGCCTTCAGCGCCTAAACGAAAGTTGGAAGCTCCTTTGTAAGTATTCCTGATAACCTGATTCATATCATTCGCCTCCTGCTGGTATGATAAGCCTGCTCCATAATCATAACCATCCGGGAAACGGTACTTCATGGATTTGTAATTGACATACTCATAATCCGCTGTTATAAAGCCAAACTTGTTCAGCATCACCGTAGCGCTAACTACCCCTTTCCAGGGAGTTGACAAATGGTAATCAAACCTGTTTTCCATCAAAGCATCATTTGTGGTCAGATAAGTGCTGTTCCCTTGTGAATTTGAGGAAAGACTTGGATCAAATATATCGGTGATGCTGTAATAGGTTGGTGAATGAAATGCCACCCCTAACCTGAAGTAGTCCGAGAATTTATAAATAGCGCCCAGCTTCGCATTGATGCCTGTGCCTGTAATGTTAAGCGCCTGCCCATAAGTGAATGAATTAAAATTATCAGGGTTCGGCGCATTGTTTCCCGCAGCCAGTGATTCGGTATAAATAGAATTGCTGTTGTAATAAATTGACGGTATCCCAATGGTAATACCCAGCATTAATTTCTCTTTATAGTTTCCACCCAGTGATATCACATATTCATTGATGCCGCCCGTTTCATGAACACTTTTTAACTGGTTTACTCCGCCTGTAAATGGCACTACAGACGCATATTGCCCGGATGAGTTTATTACTAGCAAGCCGGACTGGTTGCCCATGTACCCTAAAGCGCTCGATGGACCTGCTGAAGCGGCATCTCCGGGATACTTATTGGCATCCGATTCAAAAACCTGGGTTGCCGAACTTGTATTGTTTACCCCGCTATAAGAATAATCGTGGTTGAAATCCGCCACCCTGTTCATACCGAAAGCAAATGAAACTGTTTTCCAGCTTCTGTGATCGTAACGTTTGCCTTTGTGTGCATTGGTCAGCACAATCCCGAAATTATTAATATTGAAACGGGTGTTATTATCTGATGAGGTAGTACCTGAATAATCACCGGTAGCCGAATTGATACGTAAGGCAGGTGTAAATGTTAACTCAGAACTCCTGTATATCCCGATTCCCGCAGGGTTTACGCTCAAAGCGCTGAAATCTCCGCCAACAGAACCAAGCGTGTTTCCAAAACCCATAGACCGTGCAGTACCCTGAACAGTTAGATTTGAAAGATTATATGCCTCAGTTACGTCCTGGGCATAAGTACTCAAAGAATAAATTACTATTGCCGGGAGAATTGCCAAACCTTTGATACGCATATTTTTTATTTTTTTGACAAATAATAAATCAGAATGTTTAAAATCGTTTATTGAAAATAATACCTGCAAAATTCATACCTCACTTTCACCTGAAATATTAAAGGCATTATTACACCAGGTAACAATGCCTTTTTATAAAAAAGTTAACTATTGGAATTGTTACCTGCGTCCGCCACCTGAGTGACCGCCACCACCGCCAGAACGACCACCGCCGCCACCTGAGCGACCTCCGCCACCACCTGAGCTACGGCCACCGCCATATCCGCCGCCTGAACTTCGGCCTCCACCAAAATTACCACCACCCGAACTGCGGGCGCCGCCATTTCCACCCCCACCATAATTGCGGGCTCCCGAAGAATTACTCCTGTTACCTCCACCAAAAAATCCACCGCTATTACGGCTTCCGCCATTGTAATTCTGAGCTTGCTGCCTGCTGCCGGAGTTGCCACCATTGCGGTTGTTACCTCCACCAAAGAAATTTCTGACGTTATTCCCACGCGATTGGCTGCGATTACCATTTTGCTGGTTATAACGCTGGCCTTGCCCGCCACCCATATTTGCATTTCCGCGCTGCGCTCCATTGGTCTGGTATCCACCACCTCTGTTGCTTACTGCATTACCCCTGTTCGAAGCAACGGCAAGAGTATTTGACCTGAGACCTATCTGGTTATTAGCTGTTGTTCTGAAACCGGTTGAAGCCAACCTGTTGCCCATCCTGTTACCTATACTTGCCACCCGAGGACCATAACCGGCATTTCGGTAACCGCCATATCCATGCCTGCCATCTATTCCGGCATAATACCCATTCCAATAGCCATTGTAGCAATGTCCATACCAGCCACCGGCATAATAGGGATAGCTAAAGCAACTATAGAAACCTCCGTATCCACACCAGGAGTTCCAGCCCCAGCCTGAGGACCAATAGGGACCATATCCAAATCCAAAACCATAGGAATACCATGGGTTATAACCCCAATAAGGGTCGTACCAATTGCGGTTATACCAATATGGGCTATAAAACATACTGTAATAACCCATATTATAAAATGAATTATCAAAACGATTCAGACGCGACGCGTATGAATCATCCTCATTATCCACATATTCGTCAGGATTATTATAATTGATATAACTATCCGGCGAATTATCAGCATTCCCCTGATCTGCATTAGTTTGCTGATCCTGAGTATTTCCGTTATTTGCCCGGTCATTATCGCCGTTCAAACTGCTGCTGTGATCTGCACGACGTTTGTTGCGCTGGTCAGATCCGTTAGAATAAATGTCATCAGTTTGGGCGTTAGCTATTGCTCCTGCTCCCATGAGTAACAAACCAATTAATATGATACGTTTCATGTCGAATTGTTTTTTACGTAAAAATGCATAGTGAAATTACTACTTTTGCAACATTTCACCAATAAATAGATGGCTAAAACGGAATAAGGTTTACTATGGCTAAAATTTTAACAAATCGCAAGGATGATTATGCCCAATGGTATAATGATATAGTATTAAAAAGTGGTCTTGCAGACTATTCTGCTGTAAAAGGTTGCATGGTCATCAAACCACATGGATATGCCCTGTGGGAAAACATGAGAGATCAACTGGATAAAATGTTTAAGGAAACCGGCCACCAGAATGCCTATTTCCCCTTACTGATTCCTAAGAGTTTCCTGAGCAAAGAAGCCGCGCACGTGGAAGGCTTTGCTAAAGAATGTGCGGTTGTTACTCATTACCGGCTTAAAAACGACCCAAACGGCAACGGTATTATTGTGGATCCTGATGCTAAGCTGGAAGAAGAACTGATCATACGGCCTACTTCTGAAACCATCATCTGGAATACTTATAAAGACTGGATACAATCTTATCGGGATCTTCCATTGCTCATCAACCAATGGGCTAATGTAGTTCGCTGGGAAATGCGCACACGACTGTTCCTGCGCACTACTGAGTTCCTGTGGCAGGAAGGCCATACCGCTCATGCTACGCGGGAAGAGGCGATAGAAGAAACAAAGAAGATGCTGGAAGTATATGCCACTTTCGCCGAAGAATATATGGCCATGCCCGTGGTAAGAGGAGTAAAGACAGCCAATGAACGTTTCGCAGGTGCTGAAGATACTTATTGTATTGAAGCGCTGATGCAGGATGGCAAAGCATTGCAGGCAGGCACCTCACACTTCCTCGGCCAGAATTTCGCAAAAGCATTCGATGTTAAATTCCAGGACAGGAACAATAATTACGATTATGTATGGGCAACATCCTGGGGTGTGTCAACACGCCTGGTAGGCGCCCTGGTGATGGCGCACAGCGATGATGAAGGGTTAATCCTTCCTCCAAAGATAGCGCCATTACAGGTTGTCATTATTCCAATCTTCAATAAAGACCCGCAGGCAGTTGCAAAAATCAATAGCATCGCAAGTGATTTGATGGCTACGCTTAAACAACATAACGTGCGTGTGAAATTTGATAATGATGACAACACACGCCCTGGGTTTAAATTTGCTGAGTACGAATTAAAAGGAGTACCGGTACGCATTACTTTGGGCGCCCGTGACATTGAAAATGGTATTGCAGAAGTTGCCAGAAGGGATACAAAAGCAAAAGAAAATATCACACTCGACAACCTTGCCAGTCATGCCATTCAATTGTTGGATGACATCCAGAAAAACATGTACCAGACAGCCTTGAATTTCCGCAACGGGAACACAAGGAAAGTAGACAGCTGGGAAGAATTTGAAAAGGTACTGGATGAAAACCCAGGCTTTGTTTCTGCCCACTGGGATGGAACTGGCGAAACCGAAGAAAAGATCAAGGAGTTGACCAAGGCTACTATCCGGTGCATACCGATCAATAACGAAAAGGAAGAAGGGAAATGCATACTTACAGGAAAGCTATCGAAAGAAAGAGTGTTGTTTGCGAGGGCGTATTAAATGTGGGCGTATTAAAACGCTAGACAGAATTTGAATAATTTCAGTTGTACGAAATTATCGTACAACTGAAATTATTAACATAAAAAACTACCCAACACCTTCAACTGACCGAAAAAAAACCGACATCGAACATAGTAATGACAAATTGTCCCTTTTGAAAATAACTGCAATGGGTGAGCGAAAATCCAGCAAATAATACACACTTTCCCCACCACTGTGCATAAAATAATCCCCCCAATAGAAAATCCTTTTTTACATTCGCAATCTATCCGGAAACTATTCAATAAGGCATCGGTATGCAACAAAATCTATTCGACAAAGGGAATGAAAAACAGCAACAAAAAAAAGGGCTTGCCATCATCGGGCAGGGCAAACAGATCCTTAACAAACAGCAAAAGGATTTTAACCGCCTGGTAAAAAAAATAGAAAAGCTGCGCACAGACCTTGAGCACTGTTCAGCGGCACTGAATAAGAACCTGGAATATTATGCCACGCATATTCATCCATTGGAACAGCGACTTGTAGCACTTCGGACAGAGGCCATCAAAATATTTTTTCCATATTACACCGGTGAAAAGAAATTTCTTTCAAAAAATGAAAAAAATATCCTGAAGGAAATAATCTCCGGTGCCCTGGACGAGATCTTTTACCTGTCACCCAAAGAACCTGATGAAGAGCTTAAAGCTATGTATAAAGTCATATATGGAGAAAGTTTCGATGAAGTAAAAAACAATGCATTTAATGAAATGAAAGACGACCTGGAGGAGCAGTTCAGGGATGCAGGTTTCGAAATAAATCTCGGTGGCATGAATGCAGGCATGAGCGAAGATGAGATAATACAAAAATTAAAAGAAATGCAGGAAGAATTTGCCCGGCAAGCTGAGGAAATTGGAGAAAAGCATGCAAACCGGAAAAAAACCAAAAAACAACTGCAGCAGGAAGAACGCGAAAAGCAAATAGAGGAAGTAAGAAAGAAAAGCATCAGCAGCATTTATAAACAACTCGCCAAAGCCTTTCATCCAGACCTTGAACCTGATCATGAGAAGAAATTGGAGAAGGAAGTAATAATGAAGCAATTGACAGTAGCCTATGAAAATAACGACCTGCACACATTGCTGAAGCTGGAGGTAGAGTGGATCCAGAAAGAAACCAACGACCCCGGCAAACTAAGTAATGATAAGCTGGCCATATACAACGAGGCGCTCAGGGAGCAGGTGATGGAACT
Organism: uncultured Bacteroidota bacterium; assembly: GCA_903839875.1. Lineage (GTDB taxonomy): Bacteria > Bacteroidota > Bacteroidia > Chitinophagales > Chitinophagaceae > Nemorincola. Next base: position 5,238 of record CAIMDZ010000217.1, on the reverse strand, counting down.
GGAAATGCAGATAGACATATTGGATGCACACCCGCGTTATAATCCATTAAAGCGTTTTTCAGATCATCCGTCGCACTTAAATGTACTTAAACTTGAAATTGAAAAGAACCAACTGGCTTTCAACGTATCGTCACTTGAATATGAACAAGGTGATTTCTGTGGGCCAAATGCTTTAAAACACTTAAAGGACCTTATTCATACCTACAATCTATACAACCAGGACGAGGATATTGTTGAAGCAATGATGAAGGAATTTATGAAGGGGCGGAGGTAAGCTGAATACTTTTTTGAATAATAAAAACGAACTGCATTGGAGAGATATATTTTGTGACACGAGCTTATTGTATGACCGAAATCAAATAATGCAGTGAAAAAAAAGAACCATGGCAACAGATATTAGCGATGAACCGGAAATATTCGGGCTTAATGTAGATGATACGACGAAACTCTACATTAGCGATTCTGTTCGTTGGGCGAAATTTATTGCCATTATTTTCTCTATTTTGCTGGTCCTGTTTTCAGGCCTAATCGTCTTTATCAACTACGTGTATCTGCCTGTTTATATGGGCACCGGGCAACAGATGAGTTTTGCTTCGGTGGTATTCATTATCGCATTTATTTTCCTGTTTAACTTTTTCCCTGTCTATTACATCACCAGGTTTTGTATCCTGGTAAAGAAATCAGTTGTAACAAATAACCAGTTCCTGTTCAACAAGTCAATGAAATATCTGAAAAACCATTTCAAATCAATTGGTATTGTAACCATTGTTTTTATTGCACTTTATGTATTAGGAATGGTGGTAACCGCCATAAAGGGAGGATAGCCTGTTACAATAAGATCATCATTTCTTTTCCTCAATCCGTTTATGCCGTCTGCCCATCAGATGCTCCTTGCTTTTTTTGCTACAAACGTTTGATGCCTTTGGCATGAAGTGAGGAATATAATAGAACTTCAGTGGCAATTCTTTATACAAAATATTTGTGTAGGCATGTTATTCATTGTACAAAGACTCTATTTGAGTTGCATATTTCTGTTCAATAATTTTGCGCTTTATTTTCAACGATGGAGTAAGCTCACCGCTGTCAATAGTCCATTCATCGGCAAGCAGTGCTATTTTTTTTACTTGCTCCGGGTGGCTGAATTGAATGTTATACTTATCAACCTGTTTTTGCAGCAAGGTTGTTACTTCCGGTAATTTTATCAATTCAGCATTGCTTTCCGGAACCGGGAGCTCCGGATCATTTTCCCTCAGGTATTTTCTTACCTGGTTAAAGTTCGGCACAATAAGTGCGCTGACGAATTTCCTGCCTGCACCTATTACCATCATCTGCTCTATGTAAGGGCTTTCCTTCATTTTGTTTTCAACTACCTGTGGAGCCACATACTTACCTCCCGAAGTCTTGAATATCTCCTTCTTACGATCAGTGATCTTCAGAAAGCGGTCCTCTACCCATTGGCCTATATCACCGGTATGAAACCATCCATCCTTCATAGATTCGGCAGTCAGTTCAGGATGCTTATAATAACCTATCGTTACGTTGGGCCCTTTTACCAATATCTCGCCATCATCGGCGAGTTTCACTTCCACATTGTCTATAAGCGGGCCTATACTCCCTACCCTTCTGTTCTCCGACTCAAACCTGTTTACAGTTACAACCGGAGATGTTTCGGTAAGCCCATAGCCTTCCATTATAATAATATGTGCTGAAGTGAATATCCTCACAAGTCTTTCCTGGCAGGCCGCTGAGCCAACCACTATTGCCTTTACATTGCCACCAAGAGCTGCCCGCCACTTACTGAAAATGATCATGTTGGCCAACCATAACTGGAAGTTGTACCAGGGATTCCCTGTTTTTTTATTGTCATAGCGCTTACCCAGTTCAAGCGCCCAAAAGAATAAAATGCGTTTAATTCCCGATAGTTCCAGGGCGGTATTCATAATACGCTCATACACTTTCTCCAGTAGCCTTGGTACCGTAGTAAACACTAATGGTTTTACTTCTTTCAGGTTCAGCCCAATGGTATCCATACTTTCGGCATAATATATAGATACGCCTGAATTTATGTACACATAGGTAACCATTCGCTCAAAAATATGGTTAAGAGGCAGGAAGCTAAGCGCCCGGCTGTTTTCCTCAGCAAAAGAAAATGCAGGCATAGAGTCTGTTACATTACTCACAATGTTATTGTGTGTAAGCATTACCCCTTTAGGATTGCCTGTGGTTCCTGACGTATAAATTATGGTAGCAAGTGTATCTTTGTTAATCCTTCCGATTACCGACAAATCAGGCTGAAGGTTTTTAGCCAGCAATTCTTTCCAGTTCGCGACTCCCTCCAGTACATCGAACGAAAAAACATACCTGATTGAAGGTATTTCCTTTAATGCGTCCTTAAACCGTTCATAAATCTCCTGGTTGGCAACAAAGACGATCTGCACGCCTGACTCATTGAAAACATATACCAGTTCAGAAGGGCTGATGGTAGGATAAACAGGTGTAAGCACTGCACCGGTTAGCTGCACGCCAATATCTGTTATCATCCACTCAGGACGGTTCGCTGATATGATAGCTATCTTTTCCTGTTGTTCGGGTGCCAGTACCTGGTTAGCGATACCTAGTGAAAGTAATCCTCCTGCAAGCTTCTGCGCGCTTTCCCATACTTCTCTGCCACTGTAGGTACGCCATTCCCCGCTTTCCTTTGCTGCAAGCATAATGGAATTGGGCGCCTTGGTGCTTCTCTGTTCTACAATATCAAATAGACGTTGGACCATACCTTGATTTAGGTTTACTTAAGAATGTAGTTTACCTTAAAGATTAAATTTAGTAAAACATTTCTTATTTCTGATTAATTATTAATACGCTGATGGTAATTGGCTTATTTACTGCTTACTACAACTGAAACTGTGTAGAGTGCGTTAAAGTCTGAATTTTCTAGCTTCAGCATTACCACAGGGCCAGCCACATTGGGTTTGGAATATCTTACTACCGGATATTTTTCTAGGCCTTTACCTTCATTATTATTGGTGTTGCGGGTAAATCCAATACTAACCAGGCATGCATCCAAAACATTTTTACAGGCATAATAGGCTTTCTCCAATCCACCTTTCGACTGACCCTGGTAAATAACGCCATCGTAACTCCACTCCTTTTCCAAAATAATAGAAGAGGTAATAGCTCCCGGCAAACCACGGTTGGTGCTATAGATCATTCCGGTACTTGTTGTTTCGATAACATTGCCTTTTTCTTTCTCAAAATTACCGGGTGCATCAGCCAGCAACTGACCCAGAACCTTACAAAACGCAACAGAGTCAATTGTTACGGTTACATTGTCTTCCTTTTGCAGTTGGGCATGCTTATTCTGCCCTATTGCCAGATAAGGAACCAACCCACAAAAAAGCGCTACCAACAAAGAAAATTTCATACCTCTATATTTTCAATTTGTATCTGTACAACTTTGTAAAAAACCTGTTTATTGCCCTTCATCTTCTATAAGCCGGAATAAAGACCCGCAACTAAATTGTGGTCCCCTTCAGGGACAGGGTTTTCGGGCTCGTATTTCACTTCTTCTTCATCCCCCTCGTCTTTGGCTTGCCATATTTCTGCATCATCTTATCCTTGTGGCTCACCTTAACATTCACCTTTTTATTTTTCTCTGATTTCTGATGAAATGCTCCACCGCCCTCATGCACATTCGGCAGCTTTATCAGCACCGTTTTCATCTTTACTTTTGGCTTTTCATCGTCCGTCAGCACATCCGAAATCACCAGGTCATCCGGCAATGGTATCACCGGCACTGCAAAGTGCATGAGCGTTTCGATCTTCTCAAAATCTTCCCGTTCCTTTTCCGTCATAAAGCTTATGGCTATACCCCGCCTGTCTGCCCTGCCGGTTCGCCCTATGCGGTGTATGTAAGCTTCCGGCTCATTGGGCACGTCAAAATTCACCACATGCGATACCCCTTCTATGTCAATACCCCTTGCTATAATATCTGTTGCAATAATAAACCTGTATTCACCGGCCTGGAATTTATTCACGGTAGCAAAGCGCACATTCTGCGATTTGTTGGAGTGCATAACCCCAACTGCTCCGGGAAATTTTGGTTCAATTTCTTCAAACACCTGGTCGGCAAGCGACTTGGTTGCCACAAACACCAGTACCTTGTTCATAGTGGCATCGCTGTTCAGCAACTGCTCCAGCAGGTTTACCTTGGTATTAAAATTCGGAACATGGTATACCGACTGATTGATATTCTCCAGAGGTGTTCCCGTAGGTGCGGCCTCCACCCGCTCAGGTCCATTGAAATACTCATTCATTACCACGTCTACCTCTTCGGTGATGGTAGCTGAGAATGCCAGGTTCTGCCGTTTTTCCGGCAGCATGCCCAATATACGTGACAACTGCACTTTGAAACCCAGATTCATCATTTCATCCACCTCGTCTATTACCAGCCGTTTTATATTCTTTACCCTTACCGAACCGTCCAGCATCAGGTCCAGTAGCCGGCCCGGAGTGCCTACCACCACATCGCAACCATTCTCTGCGGCCAGCGCCTGCGGCTTCATGTTTACCCCGCCATATACACCCACCACATCCACACTCATATAAGCAGCCAGCTTCTTCACTTCTTCAGCCACCTGTATCACCAGTTCACGGGTAGGCACCAATATCATTATCTGGGGTAGTTTACTTTTGTCGTACTGCCAGAGGCGCAGGCACGGCAGCAGGTAGGCATAAGTCTTACCCGTACCCGTTTGCGCGATACCGCACACATCCCTTCCGCTCATCACAACAGAAAACACCTTCTTCTGAATAGTGGTCGGATGCTTCAGCCCCAGGTCATCTAATGCAGATAATAAAGGCTTATTTAAATTAAGATCATCAAAACTTATTACTTCCATAATTACTGCGAAGATAGTTTAAAGTTTTTACCCCCTGCCCCTGATAGGAGCACGTTGGAATTTATGTCTCTCATCTTAGTCTCTGGAACAGGCTATTATTGATGCATTTCTCTCGTTTAGTATATGTGACTCATGCAATTTCTGATTGTTGACTGGGCAAAAAATAAAGTTGCACACATTTTGATTGATAATCAATGTTTTATCGTTTCAGAATTGCACACCTGTGCAATTTTATTCCGTTGGCCCAGATAAGCGTATGCAATTTCTGACTTTTGACTGTGCAAAAAATAAAGTTGCACACATTTTGATTGATAATCAATGTTTTATTGTTTCAGAATTG
>CAIMDZ010000216.1 GCA_903839875.1 uncultured Bacteroidota bacterium | reverse complement strand
CGCCTACACATACCGAGCCGCTGCCTGCGATTGGTAACGGTAATGGTGATACAATAATTGATGCGGTTGTATAACAGCCGGTAGCCAGTGTATACGTTATAGTAGCAGTACCTGCCGAAACCCCTGTTACTACTCCGCTCAGCGAACCTACGGTTGCTATGGTGATATCGGAACTGGTCCAGATGCCGCCGCCCACATCATATAAAGTCGTGGTCTCCCCTATGCACACATTCGGTATACCCGTAATGCCGCCGGGTAGCGGATTAACTGTAATGATTTTTGTGGCCGCGCAACCTCCCGCAAGCGTATAGGAAATAGTAGTAGTCCCTGCCGCTATGCCTGTAACTATGCCGCTGGTTGAACCTATGGTTGCTACCGCGGTATTGGTGCTCGTCCACGTACCGCCTCCTGTAGGATCAATAAGTATGATTGTAAAGCCGACACACACTGTTGACGGACCGATGATGGCTGAAGGTGTTGGATTTACAGTGATCAGTTTTGTAGTAATACATGTACCTATGGAATAACTGATCGTTACCACACCAACTGACACAGGCGTAACAACTCCTGATAGCGCGCCAATTGTGGCAATACCGGTATTGCTGCTGGTCCAGACGCCGCCGGAAGTGGCATCAGTGAGCGTGATAGTGGAACCCATACAAACAAATGAAGGACCACTGATCACAGCTGGTGATGTAACAACATTGACTGTTACAGTAGTGTAACAACCAGTTGGTAGCGAGTAGGATATAACCGCCGTCCCGACAGAGATACCACTGACGACTCCGGAGGATAATCCAACCGTGGCGACGCCGGTAGCGCTGCTGCTCCACGTGCCGCCCGCTGTACCATCAGAAAGAGTAACTGATGAGCCTAAACATATGGAAGTGATGCCGGTGATACCGGAAGGCGGAGAAAATAAATATAACTCAAAAGCCGCAGTGGTCGCAGACAACCCGCTGTTGGAACAGGTAATGATGCAGCGATACCAGATAGTACTTGAGATAGTTGCTGTATAAGTTGAATTAGTTGCACCTGCTACATTTGTCCATCCGGATGTACCGGTTGTAGAAGTCTGCCATTGGTAAGTAAGTCCAAGCGTTGTTGAAGCGCCTATTAATGAAAGAACCGAAGTATAAGTTGTGCAGCCCGAATCTACAGTTGCATGAACAGTACCGGCAGTAGGAGTGCCTGTACATTGTGGAGACCATCGGTATACCTGGTTGGAAGCAGGCTGACCGGTGAGAAACCTTGATTCTGTGGTCATACTTGGTGTCGGTGATGACCCTGTGCTATTCAGCGACCAGTAGCTTTGTGTGCCTGTAACCGGGTAACCGCCAACACCATCAGTTATCCCAATGGCTGTATGACCAGTTGAAGAGGTAACGGTAGAAACAAAATTGTATGCAAAATCAATAATATTGGAGGTTTCATAGAGCATTATTTCCACGCTTTCACCTGCCGTTGTACTTGTGTAGTATCCGCAATTATACCACTCAATGGTAAAAACACGGTTTGGAGCTGTTCCCGTGGTGGCATAACGAACGTTGTTGCCAGATACGATTACATCCACCCATAACGCTGCAAGGATTGGCCGCGGCAAATTATATCCACCAAATCCACCAGAAGAAGTATTGGAAAGGTCATCGTCGTATGTATCATAAACAGTGCCGGAAAATGTCTGCCCGAGCACCACCCAGCAATTTTGCGAGGCTGATAAACTGGTATAGGTATTGCCGCAATACACAAAATTAAACCCAATAGGTATACTATTATACCAACAATCATCGTAAATGGTAGACCCCCAACCGGTACCACCAGAAGAAGAAATAAAACTTCCGGAAGGAGAAGTATAGGTGCTGCTGAAGGCACTAAAGCCATAGCTGCTCAAGGGTTGGCTGAAGCCAGTGTTAGCAATAATTAGTAATAGACAGAGTATAAATAACTTTTTCATTCCGAAATGGATTAATGGAAAATGAATATATTACTTTAAAGGTAAGCATTATTTTTGGACTATATTATTTTTTTTAGCCTATTAATTCGTGAATAATAAATTGCCCCGTTCCTTCCTGATTAACCATTTATCTTTGCACATTCAAAAATGAAGGCTAAAAGGATAGTTTGCACCGTTACCAATGACCTTAATTACGACCAGCGTATGATACGTATCTGTACGTCGCTGGCAACAGCAGGCTATGAAGTAACTCTTATCGGTTTTAAAAGGAAGAAGAGCAAGCCGCTCATTCCGCGGCCTTTCAGACAAGTACGGCTTCCAATAATTGTGGAGCAGGGCAAGCTGATGTATGCCCATTACTGGCTGAACCTGTTTTTTTATTTACTCTTCACTAAAGCTGATATACTTTGCGCTATTGACATTGATACCATTCTTCCGGTTTATTACGCGTCCCTGTTCCGGAGAAAGAAAAGAGTATACGATGCGCATGAAATATTTACAGAACTGAAAGAAGTAATATCCCGTCCTGCGGTTCACAAAATGTGGACATGGATTGCCAATCATACTGTTCCGCATTTTCAAACCGGCTATACAATTGGAGCATGTTATGCCGATGAGTTTAAGAAAAAATATGGGGTGAATTATGGTATTGTAAGAAATGCCACCATTCTGAAACCGATAAATATTCCTGAAAAAAAAGACAGGCACATTCTTTACCAGGGATGGGTGAATGTGGGCAGATGCTTCGAACAATTAATTCCTGCAATGAAGTATGTGGACACACAACTTATTGTATGCGGTGAGGGTAATTTTTATGAACAGGCCAAAGCGCTGGCAAAACAATACAACGTAGAAAACAAGGTTACATTTAAAGGATATGTGCCACCGGCACAGCTTGGCGAATATACCATCAACGCATACATAGGTATCACATTGTTTGAAGACACAAGCCTGAGCAACCGCCTTTCACTTGCCAACAGGTTTTTTGATTACCTGCATAACGGAGTGCCGCAGATTTGCAATAAGTATCCTGAGTATGAGCGCATCAACAGCCAGTTTGAAGTAGCCATACTCGTAGAGGAACTGACACCGGAATGCATAGGGGCCGCATTGAAAAAATTGCTGGATGATGAAGCGCTTTATAAACGGTTGCAGCAAAATTGCCTGAAGGCACGAGAAGTTTATTGCTGGCAGGAAGAAGAGAAAAAATTATTGGCCATTTATAAAAGGCTGGAAAATGAGTGACAACAATAACAACGAAAAAGACGGATTAAAATTCAGCGTTATCATACCTGCCTATAATGCAGCGGAAACAATATCGCGCGCTCTTGATTCTGTACTGGCACAATCTTATCCGGCCTTTGAAATCATTGTTGTTGATGATGCCAGCAGCGATGCTACCGTTCAGTTACTAAAGAGCAAATACCTTAACCACATAAAACTGATCGAAAAGATAGCTAATTCAGGAGGTTCCATAACAAGGAATACCGGCATGAATGCGGCCACAGGAAATTATATCGCTTTCCTTGATGCTGACGATGTTTGGCATAAAGACAAACTGGCATTGATTAATACTATTTTAAAGGCTGACTCTTCTATAAAACTGTTTTATCATCCCTTTACACAGGAGGATATCCTGGGCAAAAAGCTTCCTGAAGATATTGTTGTTTACAAATTGCCCTTTGTAAAATTATTGCCGGTCAACCTGATCGCTACATCCTGCGCCGTGATCATTAACGATCCTGCTTTCCGGTTCGACCCTGACATGCGCTATTCCGAAGATTACGACCTGTGGCTGCGTATTGGTTATACACACAAGATCTATTTTATCAACATTCCGCTTACCAGGATATTCAGACCGTTTACTTCAAAAGGCGGTGTAAGTGAAAAAAAATGGAAAATGCGCCGTGGTGAAATGAAGACATACCGGCACCTGCTCAGGCTGAACCCTGCATTCATAGTACTCCTTCCCTTCCTTTGGGCATCAAGTATCGGCAAGCATTTGGTGAAGATCGTGAAAAAACCCTAAATCCCTCCCGATAAAAATCGGGACCTTGTTCCGGGGCTTCACAGAAGAATATAGGCTAAACTTCTTGTCCCTCCATTAACGTTATCAACAATAGGATAAACAATTACGATGAAAAAAATTACGGACGCTGAAGCTATTGACATAGTTTCATAGATGGTCCCCCTTTAGGGGTTCAGGGGTTTTAGGGTTTGGGCCTAAACCCCTGCGGCACTGATCTCCTTAACCAATCCATGCTCTATCCTGACCACACGTGCAGGGTATTTCTGAATGATACTATAATCATGCGTGGCCATAATGAAAGCGGTTTGATAGTCGCGGCATATATTGAACAGCAACGCCATTATTTCATCGGTGGTATCGGGATCAAGGTTTCCCGTAGGTTCGTCAGCCAGTATAAGTTTCGGGTTATTAAGCAATGCCCTGGCTATATCCACACGCTGCTGCTCTCCGCCCGACATTTCATAAGGCATCTTGGTCCCTTTGTTTTTTAACCCTACTTTCGAAAGAACATTCTCTATTTTTTCCCTCATCAGCGCCTTGTCTTTCCAGCCGGTAGCTTTAAGTACAAACTCCAGGTTTTGATATACATCCCTGTCTGTCAGTAACCTGAAATCCTGGAATACTATTCCGAGGTTCCTTCTGAGTAATGGAATCTTCTGCCAGGTAAGATCTTTCAGGTCAAACCCTGCAACATTTCCCTCCCCTTCTTTCAGGTAAAGTTCGCCATAGAGTGTTTTTAGCAAACTTGATTTGCCTGTTCCCGTTTTCCCGATCATGTAAATGAATTCACCTTTATCCACCTCCAGGTTTACATTATTCAGTACCAGTGAATGTCCCTGGTATATGTTGGCTTGCTTTAGAGATACTATATTATTGGATGAATCCATTATTCTTTCATTTACAACAAAGATAAACGCAATTGGAATCAAAAGTATACAGGCCTGTGTGAAGATGACAAAAAAAAAGGCTGCCCCGGAATGGAACAGCCTATTTTCTTATAACCCGGTAAATACTATTGTACTACAAGCTTCTTCGTGCTGGTCTGGTTGCCGGTAATTGTCTGAACAAGGTACATACCCTGAACTGAAATTGCAGCCCGGGGGATAACAATATGCGCCTCATTGCCCACCACCTGCTGGCTGGTAGTATACACTACTTTACCGGTGATATCAGAAACCACTACATGAGCAGTTGTATTATTCGCATCTTTTACAATCACATACGCGTCACCTGAAGTCGGGTTCGGAGCAACAACTACGTCAATAGCTCCCATATGTATTTCTCCGAGGCCTGCAGGATACGGGCTGAAAGTGATACGGTCCATGTAGAAATTATTACCGCTGCTTAAAGTACTTGGGCTGTAAGTTGTACCATCAAACTCCAATTCGGTGTTTGGTTTGTACCGGAAGCGGAAAGTAGTATAGGCTGTTCTTGCAGCAGTAGGTACATTCATACTGAACAAAGCCCAATCTTTAGATGAGGCAGGAACATAAGATGAAGAGACGGCGCCCATGTTACAAAGGTCATTCTTCGCAAGGTAGGTAAGGTTAGTCCATGCGTAATTTTGCCCTACAGCGTAATCTATAAATAAGGTGTCGTTGATATTTATTGAATTACTTGAACGTGATGCGCCTGAATAATAAAAGTTCATGCTGCATGCTCCCGGATATCCTGAAAGATCCATTGGAATACTGAACAGATCATCAAAGTCACCACGGGGGCTGCCGGTAGGAGGAGTTAAGCCAATAAGCGGATTATACCTGCTGTCGAATCCTGTGTACATTACAGAAGCGTTATCGGCATATCCTACATTTGCGTATTGCCATTTAAATTCATTATTGTAATAGTTGAACATGGGCCATTGCGCAGTATCGGCCTGGGCAAATTCCTGAACATAGCCTATACCCGGAGTACCAACTGTATTTGCAACAAAAACCGCACGTGGAAAATCAGCTGTTGTATCACCACTGCCATTACCGGTAGCTGTCATTTTCAAATCAACCCATCCCGGAACACTGAAAGCGTTAGTTACAGTGGTGGTATAGGTTGACGTAGGTGTGGTAGCGCCATTTGAGAATTGCCAGGTCAGCGCGGTTACAGTATCATTCCAGGTATAGTTGTGGAACGTAATATTGGGTGTGCTGCCGGGGAAAGTAAAATACTGTATCCGGTCCATATAGTTACTCTTGGTAATAGTACCCGTAGGGGTGGTAGCAGAAAATTCCGGTCTGGGCTTTAGATCGGTTCGTGGTACCGGAATGAACGTCCATGAACTTGTACTGGTGTCATAGGTACCAACCCCTGTATTTGTAAGGTTTGTACGATCCCAAAGATTGTTCCTTCCGCCTACATTACTATTCAGCGCTGCACGCATACGCACTACCTGTCCTTTCGTAAACATATTGCTGCAGTCGGAATAATCCATAGTATTCTGTGTGTTTGTTGTATCCGGATAGTTGACCAATGAATCACTGCCATGAATATCAGGATATATCTTGAAGTAATTACCAGCACAGGCAGTATCATACAAGCTGCAACCGCCATAGTGCCCTAATGTGGGTGGCGTGTCATCAACCTCGTCATCACCGCAGGCAACACCGCAACCCTTACCGCTGCTGTTCCAGGGATGATACAGGTTAAAATAGTGGCCTGTTTCATGATCGAGCGTGCTGGATTTTGTTGTTCCATTACCGTCGGCTATCCATAAGTACCCTGCTATTACACCATCATTATACGGATATGAGGCCGCTGATGAAGGAAAGTTGGCATAAGCAAGTACTGTACCACCGGGAGTTTGCATGCCAAGCACATTTTCAAACCAGATATTGTAGTAGCTCGTTGGTGGCCATAGATCCATTTTAGCATTGTCATCACCACCATAGGTAGTATAGGTGCGGTGGCGGGTAATGCCATTTGTAGGATTACCTTGCGGGTCAATTGCAGCAAGATGAAACCTGATCTTGGGTTTGGCAATATATTTTTTGAATGCTGGTATTATTAATGACTGGTCAATATTAAGTGAATAAAAATTATTCATTTCGGTTATCAGCTTGTATACCTTATCGTCTGTCAGCCATTCAGATCCATAATTGTGTATAATATGCACCACAACAGGAATATCATACCAGCCCGTATCACTGTGAGCAGCTGTTGTCTTCGCTCCGGGCATGTTCCTGCCATGATTGGCTGTATAGTTCTTAATAAACTCCTCCTGCGACTTTTCAAACTCCGCGATCTGCGGGAATCTCAACTTCATGTCGCGGTAATGTTCGTCTGTAGCACAAGGTACCGTACTCTGAGCTGAACTTTTGCCTGCAATACAAATTAATGCAAACAATAACAAGAAATAATTTTTTTTCATTTGCTGTTTAGTTATAAAGTTCCAAAGATAATTTAAATACAAACTTTTACAAAATTTTTGCTTTTTAGTTTTAGGAAGTCATTTTTCCTGCCAGCTACCTCAATATAGACGTAAAAGTCAGGGGTAATCTTGGGTATCAGTAAAATATTTTATTTTTCAATGTAGCTATATTAGTAATTTTATTCACTTCACTGATACTTTTACTGCAGGAAAGGTAAAGTCTGCATTTCCGGAACGGAGATAATATATCCCCCTTGGCCATCTGTCTACCTGAACATCTTTGTACCGGTTTATTTCCCCTTTCCAGATTGTTTGCCCCAGGGTGTTTAATATTACGACTTCTAAAGGCGACTGTAGCGCATTTACTATATGCAAAACATCTGTTGCGGGATTTGGATAAATTTTCAATCCACCGCTGATATCAATATCCTTTACCGAATTGCCGAACGCATAAGGATAAACTGAAGTACACCCGGTTGATGCATTAGGCGTCCAGGTATCTGTTACATGGTTAAAACAATGAAAGACTACCATACCGCTGCCATCACTCAAGGCCGGAATCAGCCCCCTGCTGCTGCCCACCCCTTCAATAACATAGTAAGTACTATCAGTAGTTTTATAACGTTTATGGTAAATACTCCCGATCAATATAGAATCAATTGAAACTACCCGCATGGTGGAAACAGATCCCGGAATATAACTTCCTGCAACGGCATTAAAATCAAATATCAGTTGCTCGCTTGAACCCAATAAAAAATATACCTTTTTCCCGCTTTCCCTTATTGCTCCATAATAGGTGTCCGGAGCACCGGCATTAACAGATACTATCGGAGGATTAAACCCAATAGGGCCTGTCTGATTAAAACCCCGGTAAAATAGTTTCAAATAGGTATTTCCCAAAGCAGCGGTATCCTGCCCGTTTTGATATAAAATGAAATCAGAAACGTTAACATTATCATCCACAATTAATGTTCTGTACCTCCATGTGGCGCTGTCGGTGGGCATGGGCTGGTATGCCTGACCAAAGCTAGTGGATCCAACTAATACCATTATCAAAATGAATAAATACTTAACCATATACCTTATTGACTTATAATTATTTTCAAATTGTATGTATTCAAAGATACAATAAGATGAAGAATATTCTCACCCCCCAAACGGCACAACCAACTTCACCCCAATATTCCTGCCCATATTGTATATCCCGGAATGGCCGCGTGGGTCATTTGGGTATTCTTCAAAATACTTAGGCCTGCTTAAATGATCCTGGTAGGCAACGTCAAAAATGTTATTCCCGAACATGGCAATATTAAACATAACCTTGCCTTTCCGGTTGGTAATATCAGACCCTAATCCAACGTTAACTAAGGTATAACCGGGAGTTGCTGTTTCAGTATTATCCACCAGGTACACACGATCCTGTTTTGCATAGATCAGCACCTGTATCTTCAAGAAAGCATTCTGAAAATACTTTCTGGGATGTTTGAAATCTGCTCTTAATTCTGACGTGAAATGCATAGGTGGAATAAACGGAAGGTACTTATCACTATCATTTACTTTAATACCATTAGCCCCTTTATTTACTCCATAAACCACCGAAATACTATTCTCGAAATGTAACCAGTCAAGCGGGTGCGGATGGATATCCACAGACGCCTCGCCTCCATACAGACTAGCTGTAGATTGTCTGAATTGAAAAGTCTGATTCCCCATGGTTATAGAATCCTGTCCTTGTGCATTCTGCACTTTTTGATTGTAGATGTAGTTTGAAATTTCATTGTTAAAAACAGAAACATTCACCGACAGATGCGGCGAAGAGAATTCCACGCCTATATCTTCCTGCAGGCTGAATTCCGGTTTAAAGTTGGGATTACCAACCTGGTAAATAAATGTGCCGGGATGCACGCCATTAGCGGATATTTCGAGAATGTTGGGTGCCCTGAAACCACGTGCAATATTACCTTTTACAGAAAGCTGTTTTGAGAAAATATAGGTTAAACCCAGGCTATAAGTAACACCCGAGAAGGTATGGCTGAAACTATGAAATACCAATGTATCAGCGCTTGTCATATTACCCGGTGTAACATAAGTATCGAATCCGGTCACCGGGTCGGTTTTGCGGTATAAAGAGTCATTATGGAAAGTACGGCTATCGTACCTGATCCCGCCGGTAATATTTAGTTTGTCCAGTTTTTTCTCAAAAACCACGAATGGCCCTATATCAAACTGATGATAGGATGGTATTATAAAGTCAGTACCTTTTGTTACGTCATTTTCCTGGTACATACCATTCAGGCCGGCAGTAATATCCCAGCCCCTTATACTTTGCACACGGTATTTTACATCGTAGATATAGGAATTCAATTGCAGGTATAACCCGGCAATATCCCCATATTCAGGATGGCTGAATTCTCTGCGGACACTGCGCTCAAAGCCCGCATTGACTATAAGCTGACCATTTAAAACATTAATATTATTGGAGGATAGTACCCGGTATTGCTGCACATGCTGGTGCAACACCGGAATTGTATAGCTATTTAATTCCTTGTCGCTTACAATAGGCCGGGGTGTGTTATCTGAATCGGTAACCTGCTTTGTAAATTTTCTCGATGCTGAATCCCTGCTGCCGTCAGGTATTGCCTGCATATCATCAAATAAGCTTACATCAAGATGCGCGAATCCCCATTTCTTATTCAGGCCGAATGAGCCGCTGGCATCTGTTTCCCTGAAATTAGTGCCATATACCTTTCCGTCTATTGAATTCTGATAATTCTTTGCCAGCTTTTCCGACAATCTTCCTAACCAGTAAAAACCATTTTTGTTACCCGATGCCATACCGCTGACACCGGCCATACCGTTATTCAGTTGGTACTCACTTGCTACCTCACCAACTATTTTCCCATCTGGCGCCGGTTTGGTAGGAATAAGATTTACAACACCTGCCAGTGCATCGGAACCGTAGATGAGGCTCGATGGCCCTTTTATTAATTCTACCCTTTCTATATTATATTCATCAACTTCAACACCGTGTTCATCGCCCCATTGCTGCCCCTCCTGGCGCATTCCATTGTATAATGTGAGTACCCGGTTACTACCCAATCCTCTTATTACCGGCTTTGATACATTCGGCCCTGTAGTCACTTCCGATATACCCGGTACAGACGTAATGGCGTCTATTATATTTGTAGTGGTATTAGTGCGTAAAGATTGCATATTGATCACCTCAAGCGGCACAGGGCTTCTTTTGATTTCCATAGCCTTCGACTGGCCTGTTATTACCACCTCCCTTGCCTCAATGGCGCTTTCATTAAGAACAAAATCCTGGTGCGTTTCTCCTGAAATATTGATAGTAATGGTGGATTTTGAATAACTGATGAGACTGGCAACAACTATAAACTTTCCTTTTGGCAGTTCTTTTATATTATAGTTTCCGTTACTGTCTGCGGCTGTGCCAACTTTCAGGTCCGGCAACTCTACAATTGCCCCTGCAAGCGGTCTGCCATTGTTATCTTTTACCGTTCCTTTTAAAGAATTATTTAGGGGTGGAATGGCGTACCCGTAAAAACTTAAAAGCATTGCAGTGAATGCGCAAATATATTTGGACATGATTGTTTTTTAATGTTCTGTATTGGAAAGATCATTGAAAGTACCTGGTGAACGGTCCCCGTCGTTTCATTTGATCACCTCAAATGCGGCAAAACAATTATGCCACCGGTGGCCCCCGCAATGATACAGCAACTATGCAATGCTGCATATAATTTTGAGCAATTGCCGTGTGCCTGAGAAAGTAAACTGATGAAGTAAACAGGATTACAGGAACACTGTAATCATTTACAAAAGAAGTTATTGAATGATATAAGAATGCGCAGTGGTGATGTTTCTTTTCAAAAAGAGGCCCTTTATGTTCGCTGTGACGGTGAACAGTATCATTATGGTCTGCAAAACGGTGAACAAAATCCATTGGTGTATTACCAATAAACAATAAAACAGCAAACCATACTGCCAGAATGTATTTTGTAATTTTTTTCAACACTATCGGGCCAAAGGTAACGAATAGGTATAATGGAACTGAATAAAAAAGCCTCATCATTTGTTAAATGATGAGGCTAAGAGCGGAAAACGAGACTCGAACCCGCGACCCTCAGCTTGGGAAGCTGATGCTCTACCAACTGAGCTACTTCCGCTTATTGATGTAAAAATATGAATTTCCGTCAAAACTTCAATAATTTTATGTAGTAATAAAATAACTACGCAATTGAAAAACATCCCCTGGTACCTTATTTATTTGCGCCTTTCGCTTACTGTGGTCGCCATTTTTTTCGGTTACTATAAAATGCTCGGAATACCATATATGTTGTTACTGGCCGTAGCCGCCGCCACCGATTATTACGACGGCGTACTTGCCCGTAAGCTCAATGTGGAGACCGCATCATTAAGGCAATGGGATAGCATCGCAGATACCATCTTCTTTCTTGGGGTGCTGGTTGGTATGTGGATGGCATACCCCGAAATATATGCAGCATATTCCTGGGGCATTTTTTCAGTGATCGGGTTTGAGGTTCTGCGTTACATTATAGACTATGCCCGGTTCGGGCGCGGTGCAAGTTATCATTCATGGAGCGCCAAGGTGTTCGGTGTGGCACTACTAATAGCAACAATAGCAATCATGGGCTTTGGAACACCTATGCCATTCTTATCTATTGCACTTGTGTTGGGTATTATTTCTGAATTATACACAACGACATAAATAATGCAGCATAAAAATAGTATCTTTGGTAATTCTTTATCAAAAACTTATTTGTATGAAGCAAGTTACAATTGCCGATGCCGCACTTATGCAAGTTGCTATTCAACAAGAGATAGAACGTT